>NZ_CP095553.1 GCF_023078355.1 Gordonia hongkongensis | reverse complement strand
CCGGGGCGCAAGCGCCCCGTCGGGGTTCGGCGCGCAAGCGCGCCCGAAGGGCGCCGCAAGCGGCGCCGTAGTGGCGTAACGTTTCGGTGTCCCGCTCCCCATCGGCCTACGGCCGATTTGCTGGAAGGTGGTTGTGGTGCACCGTGTTTCATGTCGCACAGTCTATCACGACTCCCGCCGTGCAACGGGCCTGGACGCCGCCGTGCCGGCCTGCGGCCGACCCTGCACCCACACCCACCGACCGCCCTGCGGGCGCTCTCTGACTCCATATGAAACATACTACCGCACAACAGAATTAAAAACCATTGCTACACAACCGATTCCCTACGGAAATCTGAGACCACCACGACCGTTCATTGCAACCAAAAGGGCCGGCGCGCGCCCGTCATGTCAGCGAATCGGAGGTTTGCTATTCGTTACCGTCGCGTTGCTCTGTTGCCACACCCAACGAGAGAGCGCTCGCACAGGGGAGGGAGGGGACCCCCACCATGCACCCCCCCTTCAACCTGTCGGTGTCTGGGAGTCTGAACCGGGCACCGTGGCGGGGTAGCCGAGTTAGGCGCTCACCTACCCCGCCACGGCGGCTCTCAGCGAGCCGCTAGACCCGGTCCCAATCACTGACCGACGTCGACGTCAGCGAAGGCGAACTCTGGAATCAGCTGCAACAGATCCGTTTTCAGCCTTCAGACACCGGTCGAATGATATTCCCGACCCAGTTAGATCAGCTCTGCACCCGGCCGCGGGCGTGAGCGCGTACCTGCTGCCTCAGCTTCGTACGTACCTCGTCATGGATGGTGGTCGATGTCTGTTCCGCTGTCTCTACGGACACCACGAGCGCGTATCGCACGGTCTTGCCGGCGCGGAGCCGTTGGGCGTCGTCCATGCACTCGACGTGGATTGGGAAGGTGCCATCGTCGCCGAACACCATCGTGCGAGTGCCCTGCACGATCTCATGTTGGAGGCTTCCGCGTCTGACCGAGTTATGTTCGGCGTCGATCCGCTCGCCGCCGGCAAGTTGAGTGTCCGGCGTGGCGAAGTAGACCTTGGCGCTTCGGTAGCGGTTGAACTGGCCGACGGTGGGGACCATGTAGGCGAGGGTGATGGTGAAGCGGTGCCACTCTGCGCGTGCACGGAGCGAAGGCGGCAGCGGCAGCTCGTAGGTGTGGCGTTGGTCGCGTGCGATCAGTCCCCCGCCGACCAGCACTGCCCTGTTCGTGGCTGCGGTTCCGAGCCGGTCGGTGTCGAGCCGGCCGTAGCCCAGGAGCGCGGTCAGGTGGCGGCGGGCTTGCTGGTTGGTGAGGCCGAGTTCGCTGCGTAGCCGCGCCTCCCATTCGCCCCAACTGCTGGCGTGGGCGAGGAGGGCTCTCACGAGCAGGGGGTGGTACTGCGGGTCCGGTAGCGGCGCGTCTTCGGGATCGCCCGCGCCGGCTTCGAGGATGTCGTACAGGCGGCTGGCTTCGCGGGCCACCAACGCGGTTGCGTTGCTCGTGCCGATGGTGAAGACGGTGTTGTTCGTTGCGCCCGCTCGCCCGGGCGCGGCTACTTGCAGGCCTGGCCCGATGGTTGCGGTCGGAGCCAGTTCCACCGCGACGGTTTCCTGCCCGCCCGGCGGTGTGACAGGGCGGGCGTAGAGCGCCCTGCCTCCGATGTGATGGAGGTCGGGCTTGACGGAGCGGTCGACGCCGGGGCCGGTCGCGCCGTAGTGGGCTGGGCCGTTCGGGTGGGTGATGTCCCAGGCGGTGTCCGGCACGTCGATGTCGCCGAGTCCATCGCTGTGGGTGGCGCCGATGGTCAGTGCGTTGAGGGCGTCGCCTGGAGGGAGGATGCCTCGCAGTAGTGCGGCGTCGTAGACGGAGCGGAGCGCGGCGGATCGTGCCGAATCGGTGGTGCTGATGGCATCGGCCGGGATAGTGAGCGGGCCGAGGTGGTTGCCGGCGCTGACGATGAACAGCAGGTTGTAGGAGTGGGCCAGCCAGTCGAGTAGCCGTCCGACGGGGCTCATTCGGCGCACGAGCGCTCGGGCTTGCGCACCGATGGAGAGGTTGATGATGCGCACGCTCGGCGCGACCGGACTCCGACCTGCCTCTCCTTCGACGATTCGTTTGACCGCGCGGTGCAGCAGATCGGTGAGCAACCGGTCCGGGAGGATCTGCTCGTGTCCTGTCATGAACTCGTGGGGTCGCATGATCGGCCGGACATACAGTGGCCGGTCGAGCGGTTCGCCGTCGGCCGAGAGGTCACCGTGGATGATCAGCGAGGCCATCGCGGTGCCGTGGTGGCGCGCGCCCAGCGGGTAGTTCTCGCCGAGCCCGTCGGGGTCGTCGACTACCAGCCGGCCGGCGAGGGCGTCGTGGTTGGGAAACGGCAACCCATCCAGTAGGGCGACCCTGGGCAGGCCGTCGGTGCGTTCTCCGGGTTGTAGGCGGACCTCGCTGACCGGTTCTGTGGTCGGTGGTGCGACGCTCATGGGAGTGAACGGGTTGACGAACATGACTTCGTCGGTGGTCAGTAGCCGGATCGACGCGGCCCCGTCGGCCAGCAGCGAGTGAACCTGTTGGATCGGCAGCTCCGCGAGCAGGGCGTGGTAGTTGATCTCGCCGATCTGGGAGCGGTCGAGCACACGGCCGCCACTGTCGGAGATGACCTGCTCGACGTGTGCTTGTGCTGTGGTGCGCTTTGCGGCGTCGCGGCGGTACCACAGCTCGACTTCGACCATCACGGTGCTGACGGACTGGCCGACGACGTCGAGTTTCTCCTGCCACTGCTCGCGCAGGCCGGTCTCTCGGATGCGATCTTCTGGTCCCCACCGTCGGATCGCGGTGAGCTGCTGGAACGCGGTCTTGAACTTGCCCAAGCCGTGGGCGAACTTCGCTGACGGGTCTGCTTGCCAGGCGTTGAACAGGCGCAGGAGTTCGTCGATCGCTTTGGCGTTCGACATCATCAAGTACAGGGAGTGCTGGACGGGCTTGTCCGTGCGGCCGCTCTCGGACTCGGTCATGTGGAAGTCGTCGTCTGGGTCGGACTGGTCTCCGATCAGCTCGGACAGGAACTCCAGTCCTTCGATCTTGTCGATCGCGTTGCGGAAGTCCTTGATGCTGCCGGCGAGGTCGAAGACGACCACCAGCGCTGGGTCGACCTCGTCGGGTGTGTCAGCGGAAAGACGTGCCCGCTCAGCGTTAAACGCTGCAGTCAGCGCACCGAACTGCGGCGTCAGCCGCTCCCCCTGCCGACCGGCGTTGGGTTTGGACACGCGCGGCATATTCGGTGTCCCTTGTTTAGGCCGGTCTAGCACCGTTGGCGACCCGAACGCCAGGAGCGGCCGGCGCTCCGCGGTCACCCCGCCGCCTGATCTCGCCTGTGCTCAAGACGTTCCTGAACGATCCGTCGTAGGTTGCTGTCGGGAAGTTCGAGCACGGCTCTACGGCGCACGTCCAACGCGAACTCCTCCAGTTCGGAGAAGCTTGCTCCCGCGAGCTTGTCCGCTAAGGTCCGGGGGGCGAATCCGAGGTCGCCGCCCAACCGAGCGGCGAGGCGTTCCAGGAAGCGGGTGGCCTGTGCACGACTCGGCGGTTCAAGTTCAGCGCGAATCTGGAAGCGTCGCCATGCCGCCCGGTCGAGAAGTTCGCTGTGGTTGGTCGCTCCCACCAACAACACATGCGGGGGAAGCTGGTCGATCTGGAGCAGCAGGGTCGAGACAACCCGTTTGATCTCCCCAGTCTCGTGCTCGTCGGATCGTTCCTTGGCGATGGTGTCGAGTTCGTCGAAGAACAGCACGCAGCGGCGGGTGCGGGCGAACTCGAAGGCGTTGTCGAGCCGTGCGGCGGTCTCGCCCAGGAAACTTGATACGACCCCTTCGTAACGGATGACGTAGAAGGGCAGCATCAGCTCCGAGGCAATGGCCTCGGCGACACTGGTCTTGCCGTTGCCCGGCGGGCCGGACAGCAGCAGTCGATTGCGGGGCTCAATCCCGTAGCTGCGCAGCAGCTCGGCGCGCTTCTGCTCCTCGATCAGCTCGGTGACGACCCTGTGCGGGACCGGAGCAAGTTCCAACTCGTCCAGGCGCCGATGAGGAACGATCTCCTGCACCAAGTCACGAATCGCTGCGGCGCGGTCATCACGCGGAACGGCCTGCCCGGTGGTGGTGATCAGCTCGGAAAGGCGGTCGGCGACGAGATGATGCTGGTTGGCTCGCTCCTCAGCGATCACCGCCTCGACGAGCACGCGGAAACGGTCGCGATCACCACGGCGCTCAGCCTCGACGAGATCGAGAAGCAGGTCCGCACGCGCCATCATCGGCCTCCCTCAATCATCGCCAACCCATGCTGTTGCTCGGCACCTTACCTGTGGTGATCTCTCAGCTATTGGACCGCGCCGAACTGGCTGCCCAGTGGAAAGGCTGGTCTGCTCACCGAGGGGTTATCTGGGCCAGTGACGACTCTCAGATACGTCTTCTGCGGCGCCGCGGCCTCGAGTGAATCCATCAGCGCCGCCTGCTCTTCACCGAGATCGGCCAGTCGCCTCCACAACGCGTCCACGCTTCGACCGAGCCGCTGTAGCCACGTCGGTGCACGGCCTGCCAAGGCCGCCGCCTCAAGCAAGGCTCACTGAGACCCATCCAGGTCCGCGGCACGCCACAACTGGTCGCGGATGCTCTTCTCGGTCACGAGAACAATGATCGCAGGAGCGATCGGCACAGACCTCCGAGCTCTCGCTGTCGCTACGATTGCGTACCCCACGTCGCCCCTAAGTTCGAACATCGCAGTAGACTTCCGAACACGTTCCGAATACGATGGCGGGCATGACACAGACCGCCGTGCGCACCTCCAAGCGTCACTCCTCTGACCTGAGTAAGCGCCCCGCTGAGGTGTTCGCCGAGGCCGAGGATCACCCCGTGACGGTGACCCGCCGCGACGGCGAGAACCTCGTGCTCATGTCGCAGCGCGAAGCCGATGGCCGCACCCGCCTGCTTGAGTTCGCCGCCCAGCTCATCGGCGTGGCCGTCGACGACGACGGTCCACTCGCCCAGCGGATGACCCGAGTGTTTCCCTGGATGCTCGCCCTGTCCCCCCGCGACCGCGACACCTGCGCCCACAACCTCGTCGACGCCGCACGGGCATCGTTTTCCACCGGCCAACCCCACCTAGCCCTGGCCGAGCTGACCTCGTGGCGCGAAACCGCAACCGCCATCGCCGCCGGCCTCGGCCACACCGACCTCGACTGGCTCGACGCAGCCGACACCACCACCCTGGTCGAGCGTCCCTAACCGATGGCCGGCAAGAAGGGCGAACTCGTACCCCGACCGACGAAGAAGACCGAGTACGAGATCCGCTTCGCCACCACCCATGCGCGCAAAGGATGGCGGGATCTCTCCGCGACCATCCGCAACGCACTCGCTGACACGTGGGACTTCCTCACCCACACACCCCTGACTACAACGCCCACGAACTACCCGCTGCGCGGCGATCTCGCCACCATCACCCGCGACACCACGACCCATGAACGCTGGCAGCACAAACCGACGGTCAAAGGTACAGCCCGGATCTGGTTTTACGTCGACGACCGCACCGTGTACCTCGAGCAGGTCCACACCAGCCACCCCAACGAAACGAAATGAGCCCAGATGAGCGAGGACCGACCGGCGAACATCGCCGGTCACCGAGAGTTCGACCGGTACTACTCCCAAGTGCCGTTCGAGATCCAGGACTGACCCCATGACACTCAACCTCGTTGAGCTACGTCGAGGCCCGGCCAACCGCAACATCTGGTTGCCTCCCTTTGACTTCCAAGTTACCTATGAGAACGACCGATGGTGGGATGAGCCGCGATATCGAGACGACGACCCCTGGTTCGTACAAGTACTCGAGGACGGCGCCGAAGTTGCGCGCGTGGAATTCGACGACCCCGGTGGCATCAACCTCCAGTACGAGAACGTGCCACCACTCGGACCCGAGCGATTAGAGATCCAGTTCTTCGAAGTAGCCACGCCCGCCCGCCACCGCGGTATCGGAGCCCGAGTGGTGCAGGCGCTATATGAGCTGCACACCGATCGACGGTTGTTCGCATACTCCGAAGAGGCCCACGGATTTTGGGCATCGCTTGGCTGGGACCGGTTTAGTCACCCTGAAGGCGACCGGTACTACCGACCGCTATTCATCCAGCCGCCAACTATCTAGCCCCGCCCGATACTCAACTCATGTCCACTCCCCTTAATCGTCGCTCTCGCCGGGATGCCATCACAGCCGCAGGTGAAGCCGTCCTCGTCGAGGACGAGGACGGCACAGAGACACCGGTCACCGCCCTCACTGTGGAGCGCTGGCCAGCCGACCTACGGGCTAGCAGCACTTTCGTGTGCGCGGGCTGCAAAGTCCGAGTTCGTCCGTGGAATATCCACTCCACCCGACGCACGCCGACATTCACGGCCTCACCTGATCCCCATGCCCCGGATTGCCGCCGCGGCGCAGACACCCACAACGACGATGGCTCCGCGCGCGACGCGCGATCTGAGGTCCAGGGCCGCGACATAGCAGTTCCCGTATCCCTAGTCATACCTCGAGACTCCGTCCGCGCCGGCTCCACCGACGACGCAAACCCAGACCAGCCAGCGCCCAGCACGCGGTCACGAAGCCGTGCAGGGTCACCCACGCGGACGCTCGCCCCAGGCGGGCGAAGCGATCACGCTCGCGCCCTCGGACGCGTCGTTGATGCGTGGATGCACTTGGCAAACCGAGAGACACGGCGCCGACACCCACTCGAGCTGCCCGGCGTTGACACCGACAACTACTCCTACGGCTTCAAACGACTCGACGCCTGGAACGGCCCCATCGCCTCGTCCCCACCGCGGGTCTTCTACGCCCAGCTCCGCTTCGCCGCGGCCCCCCTCGAAAGCGGCAACCTGCTTACCGTCACCCTGCAACCCACCCAACCCATCCACCAACTCAAGACCTCACCCCGTCTAGCTGTACTGCCCAGGCAGGTTGGTTGAGGGATTGCGACGACACGCGGTAGTGGGTCGTTGAACAGCGAAGGTCTCCCGTCGTGAAGTGGAGCTGCTACGACACACACTTCACAACCGGGAGACCTTCGTGGTTCACGCTAACGCACCTTTGACCCCCAAGGGCCGACTACTGCTGGCCCGTCGCATCGTCGATGACGGCTGGCCCATCGTCAGGGCAGCCGAACACTTCAACGTTTCGTGGCCGACCGCCAAACGCTGGGCCACTCGCTATGTCGAGATGGGCCCAGAGGGCATGTACGACCGCTCGAGTCGTCCTCATCGCAGTCCGAACCGCACCCCCGAGCCGATCAAACGCAAGATCGTGGCCCTGCGGTGGCGTCAGCGCCTCTCACCCCAGGCGATCGGCTCCCGACTGTCGATGCCGGCCTCGACCGTGCACGCGGTGCTGGTCCGATGCCGGCTCAACCGGCTCTCCCACATCGACATCCGCACTGGGGAAGTGATCCGCCGCTACGAGCACCCTCATCCGGGCTCGATGATCCACGTCGACGTCAAGAAACTCGGCAACATCCCCGTCGGTGGCGGCTGGCGGTTCGTCGGACGCGCCAAAGGACGCAAGAATCGGCAGGCCACGCCGGGAACCCGCCGGAGCAAGCACCACAACGAACTACTCGGACATGCCTTCGTGCACACCGTCATCGACGATCACTCTCGCGTCGCCTATGCCGAGATCCATGACGACGAAACCGCTGTCACCGCAGCCGGAGTCCTTCAGCGAGCCGTGGGCTGGTTCGCGGCCCGCGGCGTCACTGTCGAACGAGTCTTGTCCGACAACGGTGGCTGCTACCGCTCAGCGTTGTGGAAGCGCACCTGCACCGAGCTCGGAGTCACGGCGAAGTACACACGCCCCTACCGGCCGCAAACCAACGGCAAGATCGAACGGTTCCACCGGACCATGGCCGCCGAATGGGCTTTCGCCCGGCACTACCGGTCCGAACAAGCCCGACGCGCAGCGTTGCCAGGATGGTTGCACACCTACAATCACCACCGGCAACACTCCGCCATCGGCCGGAACGTTCCCTTCAGCCGCTTGACCAACGTCCCTGGGCAGTACATCTAGCCCACCTGATCATCGACCGCACCAACTGGTCACGCGGCCGCCGATCCGCCCTGCGTCGAGAACTTGATTGGGCCTACCCCGCCAGCCGCCAGCTATGGACAGAGCGCCGACACGGCGTCACCGTCTTCTTCCTCGGCCACCAAAATGACACTGACACATCCCAATACACCACAGCCGACCAGCGGCTGATCTACATGACCGACGACACGATCACCTACTGAAACGCGAAATACCTCGCGCGTCTGAGACTGATGCCGCAGGCCGCGAATCAATCGATGTGAGTGGCTAGGTCAGCCCGGCTGCTAGCGCCGCCTTTACTAGCTCGGCAACGCTGGTTGTCACTGCCGCGGTACCGAGACTTTCAGCAAGACGCGCCAACAGTCTGCCGCGTCGGCGCGCATTGTCCGGGTTCACCTCTTCGCCGGAAAGGGACTCTTCGAAATCGTCGACGGCCTGCTCGATCGTGGCACGATCATCAACGTCATCAATCTCGCTGAGAACCTCGCGCAGTTGCCCGAACTGCTTAGCCAGCTCAGCAGGCATGGCAGTCACATTCTGTGTCTGCTGTGATTGATGACCAGCACCAATGACTCCCGAGTTGGACCCATTCACGTGAATCTCATTGTGATCACCGCCGTACATGTGGAACTTCACCGAACTGTCGACCTTTCGTCTCTCAGGTACGTTGTCGAACTCAAGATCAGATGTAAGATCTGCTACCAGCTCGACGAGCAAGTTGCGTACCCGCCCAACGATCCCCGCGATCTGGGCGTTGGCAACTACGAAGTAGATCCGTTCCACCATCGGCCCTTGACGGGAACTCCACAACACCGCAAGTGCTGTCAAGGCTTCATGGGTGAAGGACAAACCCGAGGCACCGGTCGCCATCGCCTCCAATTCGTCGACCGGCTGGCGCAAGTCCAGGGACGACGGCAACATCTCCCGAAGATCCTCGGGTATGACCCATCTGCTGATCATCTGGTTGCGAGCAATCTGAAACCCACCAACCGAGTCGGCGAACAACGGCGGATCGCTGATCGACCGGTAGGCAGGCAACCGGTCCTGTGGACCGTATCCGTGGAGTTCTCGGTGCGCCCACGCCCGCAACTCATGCGAACCGCTTCGCTGCCCCAGCATCAAGCACAACCGCAGCAACGCAGGCACCGTCTGCTCCTCTTCAAGAACCCGGTCCCGCAACGCGCGCAGCAACTCCTCATTTTCCACACTCGAACCGTATATCGCAGCCGGTCGGGCTGGAGGTCGGTGTGCACGCCACAAGTAAGGATCGGTGGCTCGGATGTATCAGCAGGTTGAGGTGACCGGCCGTTGGGGCGCAGCACGTTGAGGTGGTGCCTAACGGACCCGCATTACCGTGATGCTGGCGGTCCAACCGAGCCCGCGGCTGGCGTACGTGCTGCAACAGCCACCTCGACGTCCGAGTGGTCCGGGAGCGGGGCCACTCGTGATGCTCCGTAAGAGCTTCTGGTCCACCACCCGCTTTCGCTGAGGCGTCGTCTTCCACAGAAATCGAGCGACCTCATCAGCTACCGACCCACCACTCCTCGACCGGCCACGGCCCTCATGCCCCATCCGCGAGTTGCGCAGGCAGCGCGACCTCGACGGTGCGGTCACCGAGTCGGGCGGTGATGGTGACGTCGGTGGCGCCGGCGGCGGCCAGGTAGTTGGCCAGTGTCGACAGCAACAGGTCATCGCGCGCCTCCAGCCCCGACACGGCGGCCTGTTTGATGCCCATGCGCTGGGCCAGTTCGGTCTGGGTCAGCTGCGCAGCGCGGCGGATCGCCGCCAACCCCATCGCATGCGCCCGGTCGGCCTGGGCCATCTCGCCGCGGATCGTCTCCACCCGCGCCGCGGTATCGGGGTCGGCCAACAGCTCCGCGATCCGCTCATTGCCGCGCCGGAACGTGGCCCGCTTATCCTCGCTCATCAACCCTCACCTCTCTCAGTCTCGGTTTGCCGTTTCCACGCCTCGATCGCCGCATCCGCGCGCGGTCCGACGCTGTCGTAGAACACATCACCCATGCGCGCCTTGTCCCCCGAAAACAAGGCCACCACCACGTGCTCGTCGTCGGGGAACCACACGATCAGCCGCACCGCCACGCCCTCGCGGTACGGGTGCGACACCCGCCACACCACATACCGCTTCGACTGCCGCACCCGCTTGAGCGTCGCCGATTCCACCACCGGCGGCTCCTCAAGATCGGCGAGCACCTGCAACTCCGCCAGCAACAGATCCAACCGCAACCGATCCACGGCATTGCCCGCCGCAGCCGACTCCTCAAGCCGGGACAGGAAGTCGTCGAACTCGCTCGACCAATCGATCAACACACCGCAGATATTACTCGAAAGCAATATCGCTCGCAAGCGATACTCTATGGGGAGTGTGACCACGCGCGCCTGGGGCCGCGAGCGACGTGCTTTCAGTAGCGACCACATCGTGGCCGCTACCGTGGACGAGTGGCAGCACGCTGGCACCTCGTTCTCGCCGCAACGGCGGTGTTCGTGCTCTCTGGCTGCGGCGACTTCGTGAGCAACGACCTGGGCCCGCGTGATATCGACGAGGACCGGGCGCGATCTGCGTTGTCGGAGTCGCGAATCGCCGTGCCGGAAGGGTCAACGTTTGTCGCGGGCGTCGAGTCTCCGCCGGGCTTTGTGGGTAGTAGCTCGTGGTACCTCCGTTTCGACGCACCCACCGCCACACCGGCGGCCGTCGCCGAGCTGAATGCGGCCAACGGCTTCGGAAGCATCCACCGGATCGCGTGCGGGAGTCCGTTGCTCACCAGCGACTCCCTACAGAAGATCGGCCTACAGTGCGCTCGAAGCGGTCAGTGAACAGGATCGCGAGCTCGGTGGTACATCTGCGACCTCGGTTGCGGCGGATCAGGTTTGGGTGGCGTTGAGGTAGATCGTTCGGGGGTCTCGTACTGGATCCCAGGTGGCAGTGAGGTAGTTAGTGGACTGCCATCGCGTGGACCTGACCAGTGTCGAGCTCGGCGCCGGCCCGTGGCGGTCCTGGGTTTTGATATCGAAGTAGTCCCGGGTGATCGGAGTGGGTGGGGGAAATCCTGACCGGTCGAGTAACTGGACCAGCCTGTCAGCAGACGGTGTAACGATGACCAGATATGCACTCGAGTCGGGGAACGAGCTGAACACCTCGCCGTAGACGACATCGTCCACCGTCGAGGAGGACCAGTCCGATTTCCTCGGCCAAACTTGTTGCGTCCTTAGCTGACTCGTAGGTATGCGGGGTCATCCCCCGGTCGATCCACTCGAACAGCACCCATCTCAGACCAGCGAGGCCCGCCATGGCGCCGACGACAACAATCAGTTCTGCGGCCACGCCTTTCCACCAGCGGAAACGACGGGCGGCCTGGCCGTGACGAGACTGCCGAACAGCTGGCTTGACGAGTGTGTTTCCGCGTGTGAATACGGTCCGTTGGTCCGTTTGTCGGCGCTTCATGGGGCGTACCGGGTAATTGAGCGGGATATGAAGTCTGCGGTGTAGTCTATGAGAAGCAGATACGGTCCGGTGACTTGCCATTGGGCGGTGTCGGTGGGTGCTGGTATCCGCCACGTTTGGTTCCCTGTTTCGGCGTCGTATGCGCTAAGGATCGGGATGTTCGGCCGGTGGTTGGCCGTCGGTTCGCCGTCGAATAGCAGTCGTGTGCCGTCGAATCCGAGATAGCGCTGCCCATAGCCGATAGTCGGCTGGCCTCGCTGTTCGCCGGTTTGTGCGTCGAACACCGTCCACGTCCCTGTGAATCCTTGGGCGTAGTCGTCGGACTCGATCGCCACGTACCGGTCATCGAGCAGTTCCAGCGAGTGCTTCGACATGCCGGTGTCCCAGCGCATCACGCGATCTCGGATTGACGCGACCCCAACGGCGGACCCCGATGACACCGCGATCTCGTCGCCGTCAACCGCCGTGACTCGCTCGAAGCCCACGGGGACCACCCGCCAGCCTGCGAGTCCACCAGTTCTCACACCGTCGGCGTCGAAGAACTCGAGCCGGTAGTCCCCCGGCTCTGAGCGGCTCGTCACGAACCCGGAGGGGTGCAGGACCGCCGCGTCGGGTGGTGTGCCGCTCTCACTGTCGGTGCGAGAGAAGACCCGCGTGCCGGTGTCCAGTCGGTAGATGGTGAAACCGCCGCGCGTCGAGTCGGTCACGGCGAACAGGTTGCCGGCATCGGAGACGACCGCGCGGTCCTGATTGACCGGCGGTTGGATCGACCAGTCCTGGTGCCCCTGCGAGTCGAACTTGGTGATCGTCATCTGCCGATCGGGCGGATCGTCTACGACCTCGAGGCGATACTCGACTTTCGGTGGGTCGCCGTGGGATAGCTCTTCGGGGATCACGACGTTGTCTACGTCGTTCGTCTCGATGAGGAAGCCGTCCACGACACCCGTGAGGGTCGTCACGGAACCGGCGGTTCGGATGAGCGCGGCGGCTTCTTCCGCGCCGGTTCGTGGATCAATGAACGACACCCGGGTAGCGACGGCGCCGTCTACGCGGACGCGTCGGGTGCAGGCCAGCTGACCGTCGCCGCTCACTGCACACCAGTCGTCCCAGCCGATCCGAGGTGTGCCCCACAGCGGTCGCCCGGTGTCGGGGTCCAGGGCCTGGAGCGCGCTGGGTTTGCCGATCGTGGTCTGGGTGGCCTGGACGATCACCACGTCGTCGTCCGCGGCCGGCACCACGACACCCGCGTCGCGGAACTCGTTGCCGTACAACGATCCCGCATCCACTGTCCACCGCGCTTCCGGCGCTATGGGCATCGGCTCAAGGATCGGGGCGGCGGAGGGGGTGCGTTCCGCCTCCTCGTCGCCACCAGTCACCACGGTCACGATCCCGAACACCAGCACCGCGGTCGTCAACAGAGCGAACAACACCAGCGCTTCGCGACGACCGCGATCTGCCATGCGCATCACCTTCCTGGCCTTCATGTCGAGGCCGGCGGCGGGCCTGTGTCGTCAGGGCGGTCAGACCGGTCCGCGGCTCGTTGCTGCTCGCGGGCGGTCTGTCGTTGTTGCTCGGCGCGATCGCGCAACTGCTGCAGGAACTCTCGGTCTGCCTCGGGGTCCTGCGGGATGTAGCGGCTGGGGTGGTCGTACTCCGGGAACTCGCTGGCCGCACCCGGATGTTGCCGTCGCGGTCGTTCATCACCTATAGGGCGCCCGACCGCCAGCCACACCAGCGCACCGACCAACGGCAGCATCACCACCAGGATTACCCAGGCGAACTTGGGCAGCCCACGTACGGCGGCGTCGTCGGTGGTGATGATGTCGATCAGCACGATCACCAGGATCACCAGGTACATCAGCCCGAGGTACGGCACCGCTTTCCTCCTACCGCCAGCTACTACCCCATCACCTCGTGCGCTGGGGCGCGAACGATCACCCTAACGCAAACACCTTCCGCGACAGCGCAAGTCAATAGTCGGCGACCATTCGCGTTTCGGCTGCGGCGCGACACCGTCAGTACAGATCGTCCTCCAGCTCAGCAGAGCGGTGTGCTCGCCGGGTAAGGGCAACGATGAACGCAGCGAGCGTCAGCCCGCCGGCCAGCCACACCGGCCATACCGGAATCGACCACCACAGATACGCCGCCGCTAACGCGACGGTGAGGGCGGCCAGCACCATCGTCGCTCGCGTCCCCACACTCCAACCAGACCGGGCGACGCCGCCCTGCGAATTTGTGGGCGTTTCGTCGTTCGGTGCGTTATTTGTTGCCATTGCTGCTCCCCGATTAGCTGCGCCGTCAACACATTCACTACATTGTTTGCAATGCGCACTTTACCAACGCGTCCGGACTGTTATCGGTCATAGTTGCAGGCATGTCACGGCAACGGCAATTGGTTTTGGTCAGTGCTCGGATCACCGGCCACGTCATGTGGTGGGTCTTCGTAGTCTCCGCCCTCTTCGCCGGTGGAATCACCTGGTGGGGCACGTATTCGACGATCGGCGCGGCATTCGCCGAAGGACAAGCCGGGTGGACTGCCTACACTCCCACGACTGGCGCGGTCTACGTCGACCTCATCGGTGGCAGCCCCGGCATTCACACGTGGTGGCAGAACCCCGGTTTCTACGCGCTCGTAGCGTTTGTCGTTGTCGTCGGTGCTGCGCTCGTTGACGCGATCGCCGCCAGACGCCTCGTCGCCGGGATCGTCACCGTCGTGGTGCCGTTTGTGGCGTTGGGGTTGTTCGTGCTGGCCACCCCCGGAATCATCAATGGGGTCGAGCTGCGCAGCATCCTCTCTATGGCTCTCGTCCTCGCCGGGGTGGCGGTACGAGAAGTGTGGATGCGCGCAGGCGCACCGACAGCAGATGCTGAGTCTCATGAATGATGGACGGGCCCCGCGGACCGTCGAGGTGTCGCAGCCGGGGTAGTGGTGATCGAACCAGCGCCGACACCGTGGCCGCCCGCCCATCTCGGTTCGGGCCGGGTTATCAACGCCGTTCCGGGCAATGACTTCGGGGGTGTCATTCCCGAATCCGGCTCCGTTACCGCGAGTACAACCAGGGGGCATCGAGGCAATCGCGGGACGGGTTTGTCCGGTTCGGTAACGATGTCCGAGTGGGTTGCTATAGGTAGTTGACATTCGATCGGCCATCACGCGCCGGTCGCCGTTTGTGTGAAAGGCTCTCCCGCTCAATGGCTATGCCCCCGCTCCCCCCTGCCGTCTCCTCGTCGGACTCGCCATCTGTCCCTTCACCTCGCAGGACTCGCTCGCGGGTTCTGATCGGGAGCTACGCGGCTGTGCTGGCCTTGGCGCTCGGGGCGTGCGGGACGACCCACACGACCACCGAGCCGGTCGCCGACACCTCGGCCCTGCCTGTGACGACGTCGGCCGCGACGGCGTCGGAGGTGGTGTCGCTGCCCACCGCGACGCCGGTCGTCACGGTGTCGGCGGCACCGGCCGCGAACAAAGCACTGGCCACGCTGGACACCCTCAAGGTGAAGGGGCGCGCACCCAAGACCGGGTATGACCGAGCTCTGTTCGGGCAAGCCTGGACCGATGACGTGAACGTCGACAGCGGCCACAACGGCTGCGACACCCGCAACGACATCCTGCGCCGCGACCTCACCAACATCGCGCTCAAGCCCGGCTCGAACGGCTGCACCGTGCAGTCCGGAACCCTCGCCGACCCCTACACCAGCACCACCATCCCGTTCGTGCGTGGCCAACAAACTTCCTCGGCGGTACAGATCGACCACGTCGTCGCCCTGTCGGATGCATGGCAGAAAGGCGCCCAGCAGCTCTCCGCCGCCCAGCGAACAGACTTCGCCAACGATCCGCGCAACCTGCAAGCCACCGACGGCCCCACCAACCAGCAGAAAGGCGACGGCGACGCCGCGACCTGGCTACCGCCCAACCGCTCCTACCGCTGCACCTACGTCGCCCGTCAGGTCGAGGTCAAAGCCGCCTACCAGCTGTGGGTGACCCAGGCCGAGAAGGACGCCATCACCCGCGTCCTCGGTAACTGCGGCGCCGCGGTGCCGGCACCGACGACCCGCCAGGTCCCCAACACCCGCACCTCGACGGCGACACCGATCCCGGAACCGACCTACACCCCGCCGACGACCACCTACACCCCGCCACCCGCGGCTGAGGCACCGTCGTCGGTCTACTACGCCAACTGCTCGGCAGTCCGCGCCGCGGGCGCAGCCCCGATCTACGCCGGCCAACCCGGATACAGCCGCAAACTCGACCGCGACGGCGACGGCGTCGCCTGCGAATAGCGTCCTGAGATGCGACCTGCGAACGTATCTATGCTGCTGGGTTCAGGTGTCGCGGCTGTCGGGGTTCGATGACTGGCCGTCGGGTCGCGATGTCTTTCGTGCCGCGTAGACAAGTCCGAACGCGATACCTACCGCTGGGCCGACCGCGATCCCTAACGCCAGATTGCCGACCAGCACACCGAATGTAATGCCCAGTGGCACGGCGATCGCAAGACCCACCCCGATTGCAGTGGCCTCCCGTGCACTGTCGCTCACTCGGCGCGCTGGAGTAGTTGGGTATGCAAGTCAGCCATGTTGGTGCCGTAGACGAGGTTGGCGAAGTGGATTGCGCCGGTAGCTGCCTCGAGAGGGTCGTCGCTGCCGGCGATGTCGATGGACAGGACCGCATAGGCGGCTCGGTGGAGGTGGTGGGTGTTGGCATAGTGCCGGTTCTCGGTGAGGCCTCTGTCGACGTTGTGGGGAGCTTCGGCGTAGTGGAACTGCGGATCGGGGGTGGGTGGGATCGGCAGCAGCTTTCACTGATCGGTAATGCTCGTCGGCGTCGGGCGGTCTGATGCCCTGGGTGACCAGGGGAATGGCTGTTGTCACCCACGGCTGGTCGCCGATACCTGCTGCGACGCAGGCTTGTTGCGCTGTCCACACGGCTAGTTCGCGCTGGCGGGCGGCGGGGAGGTTGACTACTTTCTCGGCCAGCTGCGGGTTGGCTGTGTAGACATAGAACGCGCCTGTGTACCAGTTGATCGCTTGCGCGGTGGGGTCTTGCATCTGCATGGGAGTGAAGACCGGCAGGTCCACGATCGGTTGGGCAAACTCGATGTCCGAGAGGTCCTCGACGACGATGCCCGTGTCCCGAGGCTCCTCAGTGGCGTCGGTTTCGGGGGTTGTCCCTCGGGACCGGGCCAGAGCTTGGGAGGTTGAAGGTTCTCACCGGTGTCGGGCCACAGTCGGATGCGCCAGGAGTCGCCTGGCGTGGTGGACCCCGGCCACCCCTGTGCCACGAAGTCTTTGCCGCTGACCTCGGCGATGTAGTCACCGGGGTCGAGATCGTAGGTGAGGGGCTCGGTGGTGGGCGATTCCAGCGTCAGGGTGCCGTCCTCGTCGATGGTGAGGTGGTCCTCGCTGACCTGTTGCCAGTCGTCGCGGTCGCCCCGAGGCCTGCGTTCCCACCTCTGCACGTCGATGACCATGTCGAAGTTGTTCTGATGCGGCGACAGGACCACGATCAACCCGTCTGTGCCCACATTCGCACTCGGTAGCTCGCGTTGAGCCCGCTCCAGAAGTGCCATCTCATCGACATCGAACCGCGCGTTGCCACGCAACAAGAATTGGCCGTAATCCATGGCCAGACGGAACTGTTCGGTGTGCAGGGGCTCCATCGTCCTACTCCTACCCTACGTCCGCCGTCGCTGCTCCGAATCCGGCGTCGATCTGCGCAACCGCGTGATCGCGAGCCATTCAAAAGTCGCGGTAGGTGTACGCCACGCGCTGATGCTGACACGCTCGACGGTCTCGCTGCTGTCCCCCTGCTCGGCGCATAGAGTCGGGTGGTTGTTCCAACAGCGGCTTCGGTACTCGTCGCGCGCACTTCTATCAGAGAAGAGGGATGACCCGTTTCGGTCGAGTTCGTTCACGTGTGGTGGCCCTGGCGGTGGTGCTGTGTGTCGGGATGCTGGCCCCGGCTTGCGGGTTTCAGGAACCGCCGTACCGCAAGAGCATCGACGCCGACGACGCTGCTGATCGCGTCGCAGGCAAAGGGGTGCACGTGCCCGACGGCTTCACGTTTTCCAAGGGCTTCGTGTGGCCGATAAATTCGGTTGGCACCTCGGCATTCGCCATCCGGTACGACGGGCCTGCCGATCAGTTCCGGACGTTGCGGGCCGCCGACGTCGGTCGCGACTTGATCGAGTTCGAGGATCTGCCGTGCGCATCCATCCCCTCACCTGGAGCCAGCGAAGAGCTCGTCGAGCTGGGATTGGTCTGTCCCGCCAGCGGTGGCGCGAGGATCACTCGGACCCAGCGACTGCACGGGGGCCAATCTCTGGATCTTGGTACCCATGCCGTCGTTCTGAACCTCTCCCCGTCGCACACCCAGTTGTTCGTTCTGTACGCGGGGACGTAGCCGAGCCACAGGCGCACAGTCCGGCGACTCGGCTACTGACTTGCTAGCGCAGGCCTTCCCACGCGATCTGGCTGCCGCGTCCGAAGACCTGGAAACTTGTTGATTCCAAGCTCTGACCCTCCTGCCGCTCATCGACTCGGCCTCGATGAGCGCTGTCAGCACGGGCCGGAAAAAGGGAGACCGGTGGTGCGACCTCCTGGGCCATGAACGAGATTGATCCCGGTGCATCATGCGCCGGGATCAATCTCGTTCACCTCGCGATCAGTTGACCTCTTACGGAACGGGGATGCCAGCCTCACGTGGTATCCATCGCTTGCGTGTCCAGAAGGCAATCGCGCCGAGGAACGGTAGCGCTGTGACAATCACAGCCCAGATCGCTCCCCGCAGCCTTCCTGTTGGTTCAGCGGCGACGGACCATAAGGCGATGGGCCACATCACCAGCCAGATGCACACCACACCAGCGCCAACCGCGTAGAGGACTGTGTCTGTGACGAGTCCGTCCATCGTGCAGGTGTTGGCGGTCGCGCAGTCGGCGAGGCCCGCCCCTGCGACCAGCTGCTGTGTACCACTCATCCTTCAACGGTACTGTCTGTCGCCGTCAGCGCTGCCCCTCCCACGGAATCTTGGATGCCGAGCCCCAGCTGAGGAAGGGCTTGGCAACACCGCGGGTCATGCCGGTGTAGCCGACATTGTTGCCTCCGTCAGCCAGGTCATCGGGGTCTTCGATCCAATCGAAGTCGTACACATCTACGACGTGGGCCTGCTGCAGCAGCTTGATGCGGTGCTTACCCGGTTGTCCTGGGTAGGCCACAACCACGGTGGTGCAGCTCAGAGAAAAGTGTCCCAAGGAGTAGTTGAGGTCCCCCGAACCTACGGTGACTGTCCAGTCGGTGAACCCGGACACCTTTGCTGGTTGACCAGTCTGGTCCGCGCGCGCGATCGCAGCCGCTACCGTTCGGTCTCGGTTGTTGGCACGGATCTGGACCGGCGACGGGTACTTGACCCCTTCCGGTCGACTGTCATCGTTCATCCATGCATCGAGCAGTGCGTCGTCAGTGATATGAAAATCGGCACCTGTGTTCTCGTAGTAGTGGTCCCAGAGCGCTTTCGCCGTGGTGTACCCGTGACTGGAGAACCACTGCCCGATCGCCAAGGCCAAGAGCCTGTTTGATTGCTTCAGTTCGCCCGTGGGGTCGGCGATGATGTCGTACTCGCTCAGGTCGACGGGCGGGTAGGCGTTCTTCAACTGCGTTTCCCAGCCGTAGATCTGTTCATCGTCAGCGACGTTCTTGCGTATGCCCTGGAGGAACCCATCCCCAAACAGGCTGATGGTCCCGTTCTGGAACTCCTGCCTCGTACCGTTCTGATCGGTGACGGCTGCTGCGATCGGGTAGCCGTACTGACCCGCTTCATACCCGTAGAACGCCCAGAAAGCGTAGACAGCACCGCTGACCGCGTGCGCACCTGTGTTGGGGTGCCAGTAGATCGCCCCGCCCTGGAAGGTGGTGAAGCGGCCCTTGCCGTCGGGGGCGACGATCTCATCCGAGGTCGGGAACTTCAGGACACCCGTCTGGGCGCCGAGGGCCTTCCACTTGTCATAGATCAGGCCCTGGATCGAGTGCGCTCCGGTGGCCGGCGACCAGTAGATGTGGCCGCCCTGGAACTCCTGGCGGCGGCTGATGCCGTCGGACAGCACGATCTCGTCGGTCTTCGGGTACTTCAGGAAACCGGTTTCGTAGCCGTGGTCACCCCACTTGAACAGGAACTCGTGCGCCACCGGATGCGCGCCGGTGGCTGCCGACCAGTAGATGTTGCCGCCGATGAATTCCGATCGTTTGCCGGTGTTGCCCGGGTTGGTCAGCTCGTTGCTCTTGGGAAACAGCAGGAAGCTCGTCGGTCCTCCCATCTGGTTGTACTTGTCGCGGATCGCCCCGCACACCTGGAACGTCGTGGGCGGGTAGATCTGGCAGCCCGCCGCGACCGCGGCAGTGGTTGCGAAGGCCTGCACGGCCGGCGCGGCGTCCTCGAGGGTGGTGGCCGCGGCCGTGGCCTCAGACGTGGTGTTGTCCTGCATTACGAATACTCCTTGCGAATGGTTAAACCCGTCGCCGTTTGGTGGCGGCGGATGCTCGACGAGGTGACGAGCTAACGACAGGTTGACACCCGCCACCGACAATTACGCATCACTCCAGGCCACACCATGAATTGACACACAAATACGCCAACCGGTGCCACAGAATGCGTTGTGGACACCCGTCCTCCACACAACATCGCAGATCACACAGGACTTTTCATCCCGCCAACAGTGCACCTGTCGGCAGGTTGCGCTACACCTGAGATCAGCTTTACCCCAATTTGTTTGCGGACGAGAGCGGTCAAGTCAGGGTGACGAAGCGCCACCGACCGACCGACGCGTCCTCTACCACCCGACGATCAACCCCGAAATCATCAGAAATGGAGTAGAAGATAATGGCCGACACATTGTTTGCTGATATTTCCGAATGGCAGCCACCTATCGATGACAGCTATCCCTATAAATGGTTATCGATCCGATCGAATGACGGCACATATCGTGACCGGAATTTCGCTCACAATTGGGATACTGCGCGGTCGTGGCTCGACTCGGGCCGGTTGCGTGGGCTCATCGTCTACTGCGTGTACCGGCGCAACTGGCGAGACGTGCTGGCCACCCATCGCCAGATGCAGGGCGAGAACCGTCCCGACGTCGTGTCGATGGTCGACGTGGAATCGTGGGGTGGACAGATCGCCGGCGACAACAGCGATCCGATCAACCGGCTTGTCTGGGGCATCAGCGACTGGCGCGGCCCCCATATCCACGGTCGTCCGCGGCGCGTGATCGGCTACCTCAACCCGCACGACGCCCATATCTGGCCCACCCGCCCCCCGATCGGGTTCGTCGTCCCCTCCTACGGCTCACGGCCGAGGTTTACCGCCACCACCCGCGATCTGGCCGCACAGATGATCGCCCACCAATACACCGACGGCCAGGGCTACGGCAACGGCCTGCCCGAGGGCTACGGCACGGTCCGCTGCGACATGAACGCCGCCAACGGCTACGACCCCGAACAGCTACGCGCCGCCACCGGAATCGAACACGCGGCACGATCACCCGCCCGATAAATCGCAGGCCGCACCCGGCCCTGGCTCGACCCGCCCGGTTTTGTCACCCCCACCTCCTACGGTTCGTACATATGTTCGATACGTCAGGGAGGTGGCATGCGTCCACTGGTCGCTGGCTTCGACAACCGGGCGGGTCACCACTGGGCGGCCCCCGCCGCAGGGACCACCGTGGAGGTCACCGTTGATGCACGCCGATAACAGCGCCCACCTGCGCGCGGCCGCGCGCCGCCGTCACGCCGCCACCCGCCGCCGTGCCCTCGCAGCCCTCGACACCCAACCTGCGCCCACGACTGTCGCAGGACTCGCCCGCGCCGCCGGCGTCGCACGCTCATGGATCTACACCCAACCCGACATCCTCGCCCGCATCAGGGCAGCCCCAATCGAATCTGCGGCACAGAAGCCCACCGCACTCGACGCGGCCACCCCACCCACAGGTAGCCGACACCGTCCGAACCCCAATCTCGCCGCCGAGAACGCCCGGCTACGCCACCAACTCGCCGCCGCACACCGCCAACTACACGCCGCGCAGCACCGTCCAATAGGCCCGCATTGGCCTGACCGCGCCGAGCAGACCTCAATGCCCAGTTTCCGGAAGCGCTGACTCGTCACCTGGACGTTGCCGTTGTCGCCGAGAGGCCATCCAGCGGGCACGCCCCTGAGTCCAGCGGAAGTCGTCGCCTCGCCAGTCCGGGAGCCAGTCAAGATCGACACCGGCGGGAATGCGTGCCCCGCCTAAGCGGCAGCGCAGCGGAGATTCGTTCGCACGGAGATGATTACCTGCGAACTTCCCAGCCTCCGGGGTAGAGCATCATGATCCACATGACACGCACCGACGAGACTTGGCACCGACTGCGGGAGTGGACGACTGGGCAGCCTCCGTCCGAGCGTCTGGCAGCGCTGGTCTTGGATACCGAGGGCTACGAGAGCATCGATCCCTCGCACCCCTTGGGCGGTCCGGACGGTGGAGCCGATGCGCTCGTCAAGAAGAACGGCCAGAAATGGATCATGGCGGTCTACTTCCCCCGGGGACAGCAGACGATCGCCGACATCACATCCAAGCTCTCCGCGGACATCACCTCGGCCAAGAAGAAGGAGGAACACCTGACCGGCCTGGTGTTCGTCACGAACCAAGAACTGCGACAGGCCGAACGCAGAGATCTCGGCCTCCTCGGCGACGGCATCGACATCGACCTGATCCACCTGGAGCGGCTAACAACCATCCTCGACCGCCCCCACATGGCCCAGGTCCGGGAACAGTTTCTGGACATCAAAGTAGGCCCCCGGCCGATCCTCGTGTCGGTTGAGATTCAGGGCACCGCGCGCGCCTTCGATCGCGCCGACGAGGTGCGGGACGCGCTCGTCGAGATCCACGAGAAACAGGTGCATGAAAGCAACGAGAAGAACAAACAACACGCGAGCGAGCCCCGTTCCTTCATGCCACGCAGTGCCTTCGCAGCGATGGGTTACTCGGAGCCGGACCGCACGGTGCTCAGCACCGACCAGCTCGCCGCGAAGGTGACACGCTTCCGTGAACGACTGGCGGCCCGTTGGCCCTCCTGCCAGGACTATCTCGCCCGCATCGCCTGGCCAGCGGTCCACTTCACCGTCACCAACTGCGAAGAGTTGTTTCTGACCGACGTCGAGGTGATCCAGTCGACTGGCGACACAACGAGTCCGGTGATCTGGAAGTCACAATCAACCTTCCCAGGCTTCGGCCCCACCCCCCAGCGCGCCAGGAATACGACGATGTCGTCGTAATCGTGGACGACCCAGACCGCGAGTCGGTCACCGTGACCTACACCGTGACCGCCGAGGGCTACGGAACCGTATTCGAGGGCGATGCCACCGAACTACCAGTCGAGCGGATCGACATGTTCGACTCGCTCAAAGCCGCGATCGCCGCGGCACACCCTGACGAGGACTGACCAGCTGCTCACCGCACCGAGCCGATGGTGCCGTGCTCGTGTTGGACGCCAGGCCGCAGGCCCATCAACGACTATCGCGGGAGCCTGACCCCGCGGCCGCGCGCTCTTCCCGGCGGCGCTGCACCCCAGGACTCGCACAATGTCCGTACACCGGATCGCCCTCTGGGCAAAAGTAAACCCGCCCCCAGAGGGGACGGGCGGTATGGCGATATTGTGCCCCAGACTCGTCAGGTTGCGCAAGTTTACGCAGCCTCGAGGGGCGGCAATTCCTTCGTCCGGTCTCACCACGGAGCGGGTTTGCGAATTGTCCCGACCGGGTCGGGCAGCTGGGCGGCGAATAGATCGGCCGGCTGGAGTTGGTACCACCAGTGATTACCCACGCCGTCGGCCGGGGCGCCGCTCAGACCGCCGGCGGTGTAGTTCTTCGTCGGGTTGACCAGACCAACCGGTACCAGACCGCGGACATGGGCGATCGGGAACTTCAGGTCGCTGTCGTTGCTGATCACCACCACCGCATCAACCGCACCGCTCATCACATCAATGAGCAAATGCGATGCCACGTTGACATCAGAGCCTTTCTCCTCCCGGCGGGCCACCGAGACGAAGAACTGGGCATCCGGCTCATCACCGCCCTGACCGTTCTTGATCATCACCGGCCACCCCGGGCGGGCCACCACCGGCCGGCCCTTCCGGTCCTTGGTCGCCAACGGCGCCACCGCGGTACGCGAGACGTAGTTGCCGTGCTCGATCACATCCACCGCTCCCGACGCCACCAGCGCCCGCAGATAGATCTCCTGCTCCTGGGCTCCAACCGCATTGTCACGGCCACTGATGCGGGCCGTGCAGTAGACCACCCGCTCCACCATCGGGTCATCCCACCCCGACCGCGCAGCAATCACCGCCGCTGACAACGCACGCAGGTCCAGCCACCGCCACCCCGTCGGCGTCCCGACGCATTGGAACTTGCTGCCGTAGTACAGGTTGAACCCATCGATGTAGACACCCACACGCATCGACCCATGATCGCTCACAGCCTCACCCCCACAAACACACCCCGGCCCGCACACTGCCCGGCAGTGTGCGGGCCGGACAGGGAGCACGCATAGGCGACGGCCCCGTCACCGGATGACCTTGTTCAGTGCGATCAGTGACGCGCCGAACGCGGCGCCGCCGGCCAGGACAGCCGCAGCCGGGTCGCGGGAACTCAGGTAGGTCAAGCCGCCCGCCGCGGCGCCGATGAGTACCGCGACCAAGATGATCACGGTGGCACGCACGGTCAGCAGCGTCGGCTCGGTCGACGGGTGTTCAGACTGTGTCATCGGTGGTGATCCTCCTCAACGTCGTATCGGGGCCGCAGCCCCCTGTACGGGCTGCTAGGTCATCGCGGCCCCATCAACCCACGCATTTGCGCAGGTAAAGCGGGCCGAAAAGAAATTTGAGAAAATCCGTGGGTTGGCATCCACGCCCCGACATAGAAGGTGGCGATTGCGTTTTTTGATCGACGCCCCCGGAGCTTGCGGAGGGGGTTGAGATCGAAAAGCGCAACCGGGACCTTCTGGAACAGAGGGCTCGGAACAACGACGACGACGAAACCGGATGGAGGTGAGTGCGGGGTGGACTCTGACACCGACCACGAGTTCGACCTACAACCCGCACGTGCCTGCAACGACGCTGCCCACCCACCCGAGGACACAGACCTCACGGCCTCGGCGATCGACGAGCAAGCAGACCAGGCGCTACCCCAGCTCACCGAAGACGACATCACCGAGGGAGTGCACGCGCGCGACCACGCCGACGTCGACGAGTCTCGCGAACTGCTCCTACGCCACGCCAAGGACGCACACATGTTCTCCGCGGTCCACGCCTCAGGGTTCGTCGGCCGCAACTGGGACCTGCTGAGCAACGAGCTGTCCCGCTACGGGCTGGCCGTGACCACCGCATGGCTGCGCTCAGGGCACATCTTCGCCCTCTCCGCGAACAAGGGCCGAGGGGTGTCCCCCACCGACACCGAACGCGAACAGCTCCGCGACCGCAACTCCGACACCGCCGAGGAAGTCGCGCAGATGGTGGTCATGCGAGCCGTTCTCCTCTTCCGCGCGCAGGCACTCAAAGGCCGCGGATGGAAACCCGATGGCGGCGCGGCGATCACCACCTACTTCATGGGTGCCTGCGTCCTGGCTTTCGCCAGCGAGTACCGACGGTTCCAGACCGAGTGGAAACGCTGGACCATCGACCGCGGGTACCCGCCCGACAATCTGGACCCCAACACCTCACACCACCGCCTGGCCACATCGATCGGCAACCCCGCCAGCATCGTCGACACCGACACCCTCGCACGCGAGATGAACACCCTCAGCGAGACCGACCGGACCATCGTCTGGCTCGCCGACAACGGATACGACCAGGACGAAATCGCCGAGATCTGCAACCTCTCCTCGCGACGCGCCGTTGAAGGCAGGCTCTACCGCCTACGCAAGCAACATCGCGACCGCCGGCGCACCTGGCAACAAGGAGGCACCACGACATGACCACCAACGACGACCACACCGCCAACGAGTTCGCCCAACTCCTCGAACAATCCTCCCTAGGCACCGCCGGAGCACGCGCACTGCGCGCCCGCATCGACCCCGCCACGCCCTACATCCACCGCATCCACGAGGTCCACCAACTCGCCCGGCGCGGCCTCACCACCACACAGATCGCCCACAAACTCGACCTCCCACCACGCGTAGTCGCACTCCTGACCACCCGACACATCACCACCAACGAACACCCCGACACCCAGCTCCCACTCGCGATGTTCCGACTCTTCGGCTCACGATGCCCCGACGACCCCGACGAGTGGTGACACAGATGCGCGGAAATCTGTGACAGGGCACCGGATCGACCCCGATGACGGCCGCACGGAGGCGACCCCACAGCTAAGTCCCCGAAACTGCCACGTCGCGATCCACTGACACGGCTAAGTCGTAGCCCCCCTGAGGACCTCGACGTGGGCGTCGGTTTCGCTTGCGTATGCCGTAGCTTCTACGCGCTCAGCGTCGGTGAATGCGCGAATCTGCGCTGGCCGGCCGGGCGGGCGAACGATGAGAGTGAGGTCGGTGATGTCCACACGACTACGCTTCGGCGCTCGGCGGTCGCTGATCCCGCCGGCAGATTCGATGTTCTCGGTCATGGCTCATCCCTCGTCGTCGACTGTTCTGCGGGGCGGATCGCGCCGGCGGCGACCGTCAGCGGGGATCGAGGCGTGCGATTGCTCGTTGGCGCTGGACACGCGCACCGATACCACTGCCCACCATCTGCCCTGGCTGGTCTGAAGCCAGGCGTGCTGCCAGCCCTGCATGCGTTGCTCGAGGCGCGCGCCGCCGGTCCGGACCCGCAGCGGCACAATGTTGACAGGGGTGAACCCGCCGGCCATGCCCGTCGCGGTCATGTCGACCCATACCGGGCGCGGCGGGTCGAACACCCGCAGCGTCCGCCTGTCATCTCGCAGGACATCGGTGACAGTTCTACATCAAGACATCGGTGACAGTGTTGGGGGTGTAGGTGGTGACACTTCGCCTTGTGGCGGCGCTAGTCAGAGGGCTAACCGTGGGACGTTTGCACGGATGGGTGACAGTCGGGGTGTCGTGCCGCGTTTCCTCCGAGTTGGCCGAACGCACTCGCGTGGCTTGGCATCGGAGGTGCGGTTCTACGATTGCGTCAGGCCTGCTGACTCTGGAGCGCACGCTGGCGAGTACCAGTACCTATGACGATTCGGCCGTCGAGTGTGGCTCGCGTTCATCACTTCCGCCTGGCCTCGGGGGATGAGTCTCGGCAGCTTTCGGGATCTCCTGAGAGTCTGACCGACCGGCGGTCGGATAGTAGTGCCCCATAGAGTGGTGTAACTCGGTGGCCGAGATCGTGTCTGACGCTGTGTTGTTGACCGATGCAAAGCGGCCACCGCGTGATCCTTCGAGTCAAGCTTCCACAGAATCCTCGAGGAGTCATCGCGATGACCGCACCCCATATTGTCGACCCTGCCGGCCTACTCGGCCAAGCCCTCGCAGACGCGTCACCGGATCTGATGCGCGAACTGCTACAGACTATGATCAACGCCCTGCTCTCGGCGGATGCCGACGCCGTGTGCGGTGCCGAATGGAACGCACGATCTGCCGAACGCACCAACCGCCGCAACGGCTACCGTCACCGCCCCCTCGACACCCGGGTCGGCACCGTCGACGTCGCCATTCCGAAGCTACGCTCGGGCAGCTACTTTCCCGAGTGGCTCCTCGAACGTCGCAAGCGGGCCGAGTCAGCGCTGATCACCGTCGTGGCCGACTGCTACCTGGCCGGTGTATCGACCCGCCGGATGGACAAACTGGTCAAGACACTCGGCATCGACTCACTGTCGAAGTCGCAGGTCTCACGCATGGCCGAAGACCTCGACGAGCAGGTCGCCGCATTCCGGCACCGCCGCCTCGACGAAGCCGGACCGTTCACCTTCGTCACCGCCGACGCGTTGACGATCAAAGTTCGTGAGAACAAGCAGGTCGTCAAGGCCGTCGTGCTGCTGGCGACCGGCGTCAATGGCGACGGCCACCGCGAGGTGTTGGGCATGCAGGTGGCCACCAGTGAGACCAAGGCATCGTGGAACACCTTCTTCGCCGACCTGGTGGCCCGCGGCCTGGGCGGGGTGCGCTTGGTGACCTCCGATGCTCATGCCGGGCTCATCGAGGCGATCGCAGCGAACCTGCCCGGCGCGGTATGGCAGCGCTGCCGCACCCACTACGCCGCCAACCTCATGGCAGTGTGCCCCAAGTCCATGTGGCCGGCGGTAAAAGCGATGCTGCACAGCGTGTATGACCAGCCCACCGCCACCGCGGTGCACGAGCAGTTCGACCGGCTCCTCGAATACACCGACGGCCGATTGCCCGAGGTCGCCGACCACCTCGGCGACGCCCGCGAGGACCTGCTCGCCTTCACCGGGTTCCCCGACGACGTGTGGCGCCAGATCTGGTCTAACAACCCCACCGAACGGCTCAACCGCGAGATCCGCCGCCGCACCGACGTTGTGGGCATCTTCCCCAACCGCGACGCAATCATCCGCCTCATCGGCGCCGTCCTGGCCGAACAGACCGACGAATGGGCCGAAGGCCGCCGCTATCTCGGACTCGAAGTCCTCAGCCGCTGCCGACTTACCCTGACCACCGACACCCCAACACCGACGGAGGCGACCACCGATCCACTGATGCAACTACCCGCCTGACCCCCCGAAGGATCAGAAACGAGTTACACCACTACTCGGGGCTTGACCCGGTCGGATACATCACACTCACGCTCACGCACTAGCGCCCAGTTGAGACCGATGACATTGATATGAGGCTTGTTGCCTGGCCAATCTGGAAGTACCGAGGTCGGACTCCCAGATTGGTTGTTACTCAGCAACCCATTTCGACGTTGGCGCTGAGAAGTCCAGACGTATTGCCCTGGCTAATATTTCGGGCGACGACAGTCTTCGCGTCAGAACATGTCTGCGAGTGCTTTTGTTCCGGTCCAGAGTTCGGCGATCGGTGCGCATGCTACGTCAGGATCGGCTGCGGCTGCGGCCTCTGCTTTCTCTCGGTCGGCGTAGATGTTAACGCGGTTGCAGTAGATGACGCGGATATCTCCGCCGTGGGCGGGAGCGAGGGTGAACCACGCCTCGGGATGGGAGAGGTCATCGAACCCGGTCGGGATGACGGTGAAGGTGATGGTGTCTCCCGATGCCGGACAGACAGTCGACGATGGCGCGAAGGTGCCCAGGATGATCGGAAACATCACGATGTCGCAGACGCACCAGTTGTAGAACCGGCGACCGTAGATCTCGGAGATGTGCACCGCCGAACGCTCATCGCAGATCAGGGAGATCCCCGCACCCACGATGTCGCCGGCAGCGTTGGTTTCGAGGTGGTAGTCACGGTCCTCGAAGTAGCGGATCATGCCCGTGTCCCGGTCGGCCTCGGGCAGCATATCGTCGGCCACCGCCGTCGGCAGAGGGCCGTGTTCCATCAGGTAGTTTGCGATCTTGGCGCCCTCGCGAATGAGTTCCTGACCGGCAGGTGTGCGCCACTTCCGCAGTAGCGCCTGATCAACATCGTGGTACTTCGCCTTCTGTGCCGGGGTCATCGTCATAAGTGATCGCCTTTACTGTGAGCGCGGCGGGGATCTGGTCGGCCGCTCTTGCAAAACCCTACCATACGTATGGTAGGGTCCGGGGTGGCCACGAAACCGGAGATACTGGATGCGGCGCTGGCGGTGTTGCGGCGCGGTGACGCGTTGACCATTGATGCGGTGGCGCGGCCGGCTGGTCTGACCAAGCCGGGGGTGGTGCACCACTTTGCCACCAAGGAGGTGTTGACGGTCGCGGTCCTCGATCACCTGCTGGACAGGTGGATTCGCGAGCTGACACATCGAGCGGGAGAGCAAGCGAGCGCCGCGGACAGGCTGCGCGCGTACGTCGAATACACCCTCCTGGGCGATATGGATCCCGCTGATCTCGCACTGCTGGCAGAGCCTCGCCTGCGCGACAAACTGTCCGCGCGGTGGGCGCAGCGCATGAATCCGTGGTTCGGAGAAACCGACGATCCCCAGATCGTCGCGGCCAGACTCGTCGCCGACGGGGCATGGATAGACAGATGTCTGGGCATGCTCGAGCTGTCGAGAGCGCAGCGCCTGTCCGTCGTCGAAGTGGTATTCACGCTGATCGACCAGGAGGGGTCGCACACATGAAGTGGTCATTTCTCGCTGTCGCTATTGCCTTGGAAGTCACCGGGTCGCTGTCGTTGAAGGGCGCCCTGGACACACCAGGGTTGTACGCCCTGGTAGCAGCGGGCTACATCGGTTCTTTCCTTGCCCTGTTCGGGTCACTGCGCAACGGCATGAAACTGGGTGTCGGCTACGGAATCTGGGGCGCAAGTGGAGTCGCGTTGACCGCAGTGATGTCTCTCGTCGTGTTCGACGAGCCGATCACCATCGTCATGGGCCTGGGCATCGTCGTGGTGATGGCCGGTGTACTGCTCGTCGAAGTCGGCTCGCAGATCGCTCAAAAGAACGCGGAGGTCACCCAGTGAACGCACTTGCTCTCGTAGCACTCGTCTGCGCAATCCTCGGTGAAGTGGGGGCCACCATCTCCCTGCGTATGGCTACCACCGGCAGCAGAAAGTGGTGGGTCGCGGTCGCCAGCGGTTACATCTTCGCGTTCGCCATGCTCTCGATTGTTCTGGCCGAAGGAGTCGCACTCGGTGTCGCATACGGTATCTGGGCCGCCGCTGGGGTCGCGATCACCGCGGTACTGAGCCGTGTCTTCTTCAAAGAGCCACTGACCTGGATCATGAGTGTCGGTCTCGTCCTCATCGTCGGCGGCGTACTGCTCATCGAACTTGGCGCAGCACACTGACTGACTAGGAACCTGCGGCGAACGCCCGGCGTTGTTCGCGCACACAGCAGTCATTTGTGGTGACAGCCGGGACCGCATCCCCTGCCGCGCGCTCGGTTCTTGCGCTCCTAGGGATATCCCGCGACCCCCTGTTGCAGGGGTAGCAATCAGACCGGCACCCCCGTCTTCGATTCACACGACGACACTCAACGCTCAGGCAGTGCCTGTTAATGAACCCATTGACCCTGTCGTGCGCCTGGCGATCTCGCAGTGGCCTGATGATGCACCGCGCGGGGCGGTCTCGACGTTCTGCGCCGAACACGGGATATCCCGAAAGTCGTTCTACAAGTTGCGTAAACGAGCGAAAGAAGAGGGGCCCTCGGCGGTCCTCGAACCTCGTACTCGCCGCCCGAAGTCGAGCCCGTCAGCGTTGAGCGATGACGTCAAGTTACAGGCGGTGGCCGTGCGTGCCGCCCTGGAGGCGTCGGGTCTGGATCACGGACCGATCAGCGTGCACGACAAGATGCAGTCGATGGGGCTGGTGCAGGTGCCCTCGACGGCCTCGCTGGCGCGGATCTTCCGCGAGGCCGGTGTCGCGCGGCACGAGCCGAGGAAGAAACCGCGTTCGGCGTGGCGGCGGTTCGTCTACCCGGCGCCGAATGCGTGCTGGCAACTCGATGGCACCGATTACGTTCTCACCGGTGGCCGCAGATGCGTCATCCTGCAGCTCATCGACGATCACTCGCGCTACGCCGTGGGCTCGCACGTGGCCGCAGGCGAAACCGCTGACGCCGCGATCGCCGTGTTCGACAAAGCCGTAGCTGCCCACGGAGTACCCCAACGGCTGCTCACCGACAACGGGCCCGCGCTCAACCCCTCGCGCCGCGGCCGCCTCGGCCAACTCGTCGCACACGTCCGCGCGCTCGGGGTAGAAACGATCACCGGCAAGCCCTACAAGCCCACCACGCAGGGCAAGAACGAACGTTTCCACCAGACGCTGTTCCGCTACCTGGATAAGCAACCGTTGGCCGACACCCTGGCCGAGCTGCAAGCCCAGGTCGATTCGTTCGATCACATCTACAACACCCAGCGACCTCATCAAGGCCTGCCGGGGCGGGTCACACCGCTGACCGCCTGGCAAGCAACAGCGAAAGTCGACGCGCCGCACCCGATCGCCGGTGCACTGCTGTTCGATCGGCCGACCCCGCGACCGCGGCCCGCGCCCCGGCCACCCACCGATCTGCCCGAGGGTGTCCTGGTCAGGACCGTCAGCACCTCGGGCACTATCAGCGTGGACACAGTGACCTACATGGTCGACGTGGACTACGCCTTCGACCAGGTCCTCGTCGCCGCCGACGACAGCACGATCGTCATCGCCAGCACCGACGGCGAAGTCCTTGTCGAACATCCCCGACCGGCTCCCGGAGTCAGCTACGTCGGCAACCGCCGACCTCGCGGCCCGCGTCCCACGAAGACCAGACCGTCACCGAAGTCCTGATGCACCAAGTGTCACCGATGTCCTGACGCAGAACTGTCACCGATGTCCCGATACATCACACCCGCAGCGTCCGCCGATCAGACCACTAATCGAACACCTATTCGAGTCTAGATGTAGGATCGAAGGCACGGGCGCGGACGTCGGGTGAGGAACGGAGGGAAGCCGCCGACCTGGCCGGGGTTCGCGCCCTTTCGCGTCGCCGGGTGAGCTACCGAGGTGTGCGGCCCTCGACAACGGTGATGGCCAGTCGGATGCCGTCGGGGTTGAGGTCGGGGTAGTAGAGGTGGCCGTGGGCGTCGGTCATCTTGAAGTGCGCGATCGAGGTTCCGGGCAGCAGGTGGGCCTTGCAGTGCACGGCGATATCGACGGTCTCGCCCGGCTCGGTGTGCGGGATCGGCGACAGCGCGGGGGTGCTGACCTGGCCGGCTGATCCCAGGGAGCCCAGCCGTTTGAGGTAGCGGTCTTCCCAGGCCACGGTGCCGGCGTTGCGCAGCCGCCAGACCTTGACGAACCGTTCGCCCGGTGCCATGAGCGTGCCGTCGGGCACGGTGACGTCGTCGACCCATTCCGACACGTCGCCGGGGATCGGGCGCGGTTCCGTCGGTGGCGGCGTCTCGGGGGCCTGGGCGGGTGAGCGCGGTGGCCGATTGGAGCGATCTTCGGCGACGACATCGGCGAGGAACCCCGCCAGGATGCCGTCGCCGTGCAGGACGGTGTCGAAGGTGGCGACGAGTTCCGGGCTGGGCCGGAACTTGCCCAGCTCGGTCTGGCTGATCGTGGTGCTCGAGCACTCCGCCTGCTGAGCGAGTTCGGTCTGCGACAGACGGTTGACGCGCCGCAGATAGCGCAGGTGGGCGCCCAGACGTGCCAACGGCGTCTCGGGGGCCGGTAACGGTGTTTCCGGACGGCCACGGCGCCCGCCCGCCGGTCGTTGTGCAGCGTTCATCGTGGCGTCTCCCCCGTACCCCGGGCCAACGGTTCTGGCCCCCGATTATTTTGGTTGTCGCGCTGAAAATAGGTGGTCGGTCATCGTGGTCTCACGAGCAACCTGATCGGTGAAACTGGTTCACCGCGTGGAGTTCTCGAAGAGATGAAGAATACCGTGAAACTCATGACGCGCGCAGGGTTGGCGGCAATCACCGCGGCCGCAGGAGTAGCGGTGGCCACCGGTGTCGCCGCACCGGCGCAGGCCTACCCCAGCGGTGACCCGTCGGCGACAGGGTGCGCCAACGGGGCCTCGACAATCTGGAAGAACACCTACCTCGGTGCCGGCACCGTCGAGGTCCGCTACAGCCCCGGCTGCGGCACCAACTGGGTGAGGGTCAGCGGGGCCACCAACCGGCAGAGCGTGGCCGGGATCTACTCGTCCTACTCCGGGTGGCAGTGGTCGCCGTCGTACTCCAAGAGCCCCAGCCAGTACTGGACGCCGATGGTCTACGCGCCCGGATCGACGTGCGTGACCTTCCGGGTGAAGATGCAGAACGGCAACGGCATCGGCATCACCGACACCGGCAACAAGCAACTCTGCTGACACCGGCCCGCGCCCCGGAATACCCGGGGTGCGGGCACCGTTGAGCTGGGTGACGGTGGCGGGCTCATTGCCCCGGGCCTCACCCCTTTTCGCCGCTGCGAGCGGCCGTTCGCCGAGAGGCGCACTGACCGGCACCGTCCATCATCAACACGCTGAGGCCGTTCATCCCGAGCACGGGGTGGGCGGCCTCAGTCGTCGAACGGGCACACCCCTGGGGAGGTGATGAACAGGTGGCTGGGATGGCGCCGATGCTGGCCTCGCCAGGTCCGGCCCCGACGGGTTCGGGATGGTCTTGGGGGGCCATATGGGACGGGCAACGCGGTGTCGCGCGCATTGCTGACGCCGAGGTGTTGCTGCTGAGCCGCAGCCTGAGTCCGATCACTTCGACCTACCCCGAGATCGTCGCGGCCCTGCGCACCGCGACCGGTGGGCGTGATGTCGTTGTCGACGGCGAGATCGTGGCCCTCGATGGCGGGAGGCCGTCGTTTGCGCGGCTGCAACGGCGCATGCACACCCCGCGGCCCCGACGTCCGTTGTTGGCCGAGGTGTCGGCGGCGTTGTATGTGTCCGATCTGCTTGAGGTCGACGGCCAGGACACCGCCCCGCTGACCTACCTCGAGCGGCGGCAGTTGCTGGGTGAGGTCGTCAACAGCGCTGGTGCGGTGCAGGTAACCCTTACTGGCCGGGCGCGGACCCGGCGGCGATGGTCGCGATGGCCGCCGAGTTCGGTCTGGAAGGTGTGGTCGCCAAGCGCAGCTCCTCGGTCTATCGGCGGGGCCTTCGCTCTCCGTCGTGGGTCAAGGTCCCGCTACGGGCCAGTGCGGAGGTCATCGTGTGCGGCTGGACGGGCAGCCCGACCACGGTGCGCTCGCTGCTCCTGGGCGCCCTGAGCCCGTCGGGCGAGCTGGTCTATCTCGGTGATGTCGGCACCGGCTTCACCCAGCGCCAGCGCCGTGAGGCCGCGGTGATGCTCACCGAGATCACGGCCGCCGACCATCCGTTCACTGCCGGCACCATCCCGGACAGGACCGGCAGTGCTCACCTGCGGTGGGTGACGCCGATGCTGGTGGGCACCATCGAGTACCGCGAGTTCCATCGCCGTGTGCGCCATCCGTCGTGGAAGGGCTTCCGCGCCGACAAGACCCCCGGCGAGGTGGTGTGGCCAGAGCTCGACGCCTTGTGATGTCGCACAACCGATTCGCGCCGCGACGTTCAGCGGGGGAAGGGTCGGCCGTGTTCGTCGAGATGAGGGGTCAGGGTCACCCAGATCATCGGATTGTCGGAGTCTGGTAGCAACGGTGTCGCCACCGCGGTGATGGTGACAAGGTCTGCTCCGCACCGTTCGCAGAGTTGGTGCTCGTCGGAGGCAACGATGGTCGCGCAGGTGTGGCAATACCGGGCTGGCACTTCATAGTCGGTCATCTCTGTACCTGCCTCGGTTTCTGGCGCGTAAACCGGCCACGAGTCGCGCCAGAGCCGTCATTGCTTTTACCGGTCGCTGGCCGGGTGGGCGATGGTGCGTAGCTGCTCGATCGCGGTTTCACGGACGGCTTTCTGGCTGGCTGAGGCGGGTGGGGAGATGTAGATCCCGGCCCAGATGCCGGTGAGGTGGGCGGTGTCGTCGAGGGCGACGCGGGCGCATCCTTGTCGGATCGGGCAGTGGCGGCAGGCGGCCATCTCGGCGTGCCCGGCACCCTGCCGGGCGGTGGACAGCCGATCGGGGAACCAGGCGTCGGGGTTGCGGGTGCAGGCCGGGATGGCGTCGGCGGGTAGGTGGCGGGCTGGGGACTCCACCAGCGCCCAGGTCGGTCCTTGGGTGGCCGCGCGCCGATGACGGCTGGGATACAGCGGCGCGGTGTGGATATCGCCGGGGATGACCGGTGTGCTCATGCCGGTGTGCTCATGCCCCGCCAGCGTGGTGGTGCGCAGTGGTGGCGGCCACCGCTGGTGGGTTGTCGAACAGGCCGGTGACTGCGGCGTGGGCGGCAGCAGTCTTGGCCGCCTTGATCGTCGATGCGGCCGCGGTAGCGCGGACGGGTCCGGCAGTGAGGGTGACGGTGAACATCCGCTGATGGGGTGGGCCCTCGGGGTGGGTGCCGACATGCAGCTCGCCGGCGCCGATCGAGGCGGCGAGGGTGGTCAGCCAGCCGACCGGGTTTCTCAGGGCGTTAGCGCGGCGGCGCTTACGCCGGGAGTCGTCGTCGCCGCCGAGCGCGGCATGCAGTGCGAACGCATCCCAGGTTCCCTCGCCCGGCACGGAGACTGTCGGGACAGCCGGCTCGGCATGGGTGGCGACCGCCGTCGGCGCCGGCACGGACTCGCCCTCGGGTTCCGGCTCCGGTGTGGGTGGTGGCGTGGTGGGGTCGGCGCTCGGGGTGTGGTGGCCGATGATGTCGAGCAGGTCCCACAGGGCGGCGTGTTCGGTGGCCTTCTTGACCGGGCCGGTGTGCCAACGGGTGGTCATGTCCTCGAGGTGGGCGCGGGTGGCGAAGGTGCGTTGGTGGGGTGGGCCGGTGATGTCGGTGTCGAGGGTGGGGGTGACGATCTGTCCGCCGTCGATCTGCTGGAGTGCCGAGATCGCCGACGGCGCCAGGTACGCGTGCTCGGCACGTAACTGTGCGGTGAGGTTGGCGCGCAGAGTCTTCCAGTCAGGGTGATCGGTGGTGTAGAGCACCGCGACGTGCCCCGCGTGTAACCGGCCGGCTGTGGCGCGTTCGGTGAGTTCGGTGGCCACCGATGCCGGTGGTGCGGCTTGGGTGCCCAGGCGTAGCACGCGCAAGAACTCGCGGTCGTTCATGTGCGACAGGTCGCCGGCGGCGATCGCTGCTTCGTTCGCTCGGCGGGTGCGGGCTTTCTGCGCTGCCTCGGAGTCGGCGTCACGTTCGGCGGTGAGCGCGGCCAGGGCGTCGGCGATGGTGGCCAACTGTTCTGCGGTGTAGGGCAACTGGGTGTCGTCGAGGTGGGCCAGGAGTTGGCGTTGGGTGACCAGGTCGGCGTAGCGGCGCAACGGCGAGGTCGCGTGCGTGTATGCCGGGACCTGCAATCCGATGTGCCCGCGGACGGTCGCGCCGTAGGTGGCTTTGGAGATCGCGGTGTTGAGCTGGCCTTGCAACGCCGCCAGTTCGGCGGTGGTGGTGACCGTGGACAGCGCGGCGGCCAGATCCGCGAGCCGGTCGACATCAGCGGGTGCGACGGGATTGCGGAGGTGATTGCGGAACAGGATCGGCAGCTCGGCATCGATGGCGTACTGCGCCACAACCGTATTCACGGCGATCATCAACTCCGCAACGATCACATACGCCGCGGCGTTGTGGCCCTCCGGTAAGGCCAGCAGCCGGCCGTCTTCACCTGAGACCAGCCCGCGGGTCAGGTCGTAGACCACGAACGCCCCCGCTGCGCGCCGCCGACCGGTCAACACCTGCGCCAGCTGCGCGGACGCCGACAACTGCCCGTGGTGGGCGTGCTCGGGGTTGTCGAGGATCGTGGTGACCTGATCGTGAGTGATCGCCACACACGACCCGGCCAACAGGACTTCACGGCCGAGGTCGGCCAGAGTCACGTCGCCGTCGGCGGACACCCGCAGGCGGATGGCCAGAGCGTCCCGATCCTGGGTGGCCGACAGCGTTGCGGCGTGCTCGAGCTGCGCTCCGAGCATCGGCACCGTGCCCGTGGCGCGGTAGCGAGTTTCCACCCGGGTCGCGGCGGTGCGGTCTACCGGCGACCCGGCCGGTACCAGATCGGCCACGTTGGCCACCAACACCGTCACATCCCATCCCGTGGCGGTGGGGGTGACAGTGAACGCGTCATCACGATCCCGGGTGGTCGACGCGTCGATCATCAACGCGCACTGCGTGGCAGTGGTGGTCATCTGGTCACTCGTGTGGCTATCGGCCCGGACTGCGGCCTTGGTGGATGGCGTGGGTGTTGTAGGTGTGGAAGTGCTCGGCGATCTGCTGGGAGACGGCGGGGTCGGCAGCGTCGGAGGGCGGGAGCTTGGTCACCATGTCGATCACCAGATGGTGTTGGCGGTTCACGGCGTCGGGGTCGGTCTCTGCGGCCATGGCCGCGGTTGCCTGCGGCAGCCAGTGGGACGGGTGTTGCACACCCGCTCCCCCACGGCGCGCACGGGTTGTGACACACCACTGCGCCAGCAGCTCGCGGGAAGTCTCGTCTTCGGACGCCGCATGCACCGCAGCACTGCGCTCTCGCGACACACTCATGTCCGCTGTGGCGTCGAGAAATCCTCGTGCGGTGAGGATGTCGGCGAGTTCGGCATTGGCGACCTCGTCGCCGCGGGAATGCCACCACAGCGTCATCATGTAGACGCCCACTGGCTTCGACAGCACGTCAACCACTACACAGACCTCCAGTTGCTTCGTTGATCAGACTGCTTCGGACACGGCTGCATTGCATCGCTGCGCGAGGTCGTCGACGGCCGCCGCTGCGGTGGGGGTGGCGTCTTCGGCGGGGAATTGGTGCACGGTGCCGGCCAGATCGGTCAGGGCGTGGCCAACGGCGATGGCGAAGACACCTTGCCCGCCGTGGAGCAGGTCGATGATCTCAGCATCGGAGGTGGCCTCGTAGACGGTGGTGCCGTCGCTAATCAGGGTCGTTTGCGCGAGGTCGGTGGTACCGCGGTCGGCGAGGAACTCGACCGCGGTGCGGATGTTGCGCAACGAGATCCCGGCGTCGAGGAGTCGTTTGACAATCTTGAGCGCGAGGATGTCGCGGAAGCTGTAGAGACGCTGCGACCCGGACCCGGCGGCGGCCTGCACGCTCGGTGTGACCAGCCCGGTGCGGGCCCAGTAGTCGAGCTGGCGGTAGGTGACGCCGACGATCTCCAGCACCGCCGGCACCCGGTAACCCGAGTTCGGGGTGTCGACAGTGGCCACGGTGAACAGCTCGGGGGCCAGCTCGTCAAACGAGCCCTGGCCTACGTCGTGTGCCATCGACTGGTGTCCCTTCGGTGGTGGCGATCATGGATCTCGGGTTCATAACAGCGTATCGGGCCTCAGGCGGCCGCGGCTGAATCACAGGCACTGTTGCGCGATCGCGCGCTGCTGGGCGGCCTGAGGACCGCTCAGGGCGCGGGAGCGGGCGACTGCGTGCCGGCCGCGGTGGGTGCGGAACTGTTCGGCGAGGTCGGGGTTGGTGGTGGCCAGGAGTGCGTAGAACCGGTCAACCTCGACGCCACGGGTGTAGCTGGCGGTAGGCGGGCCGACCGAACCGGCGGCATGGAAGGCGGCTTTGACCGCCGAGGACTCCCCTATCGCCAGGGCCTGGCCACGTGCGTGTTCGACCCTGTCGACCAGTTCTACGAGACAGTCGAGGGTCAGTAGCAGATCTGGGCTCGTCGGTCTGGTTGCGTCCGTCATGTCAGTTCCAGTCGATGCGGAAGTCGCGGACGCCGTCGAAGTGAAATCCGGTGTCGTCGTCGAAGTCGTCGAAGGCGGCGAAGTTGACCGAGGCATGTTCCTCGAGGATGGCCGCGACGCGGGCGTGGTCGTCACGAGCCAACGCGTCGCCGAGGGCAGCGATCTGCTGGCGGCTCATCTGGGTGTGGTCGAGGCCCCGGGGGCCGCCAAAGTCGAAGGATTTGGCCATCCGGTAGTCGTAGTTGCCGCCGTCGGTGCGGGCGTGGACGTCGGCGGTGAAGTGGATGGTCGGTCGCATTCGGGAGACGTCGACGCCGCTGTCGACGAGGCGCTGCGCCACCTGTGCGTCGACGAGGCGACCCTGAGCGTCGGGGCGCAAGCTCTTGGTGCGCCCGGCCCGCCAGTCGTAGACGGCACTCGGTGAGCGGCCGAGTTGTCGTGCGGCTCCGTCAACACCGCCCATGCGGGTGATCTCGGCGCGGCGAGCGACGAGGTCGGCGGTGCGGTCATCGGGGATGCGCCCCTGTTGTTTCCAGCGGCGGAAGGTGCGCCGCGAGGGTGGGCGGCGGCCGGCGTCCTGGGCGGCTTTACAGGCGGCGTCGTAGCCGATAGTGCCGAGGTGGTCGGTAGGGGTGCGCTCCCCCACCAGACCCGCATCGGCGCTCGCGAGATCAGCCGCGGTGCCGGCTGCGACGGAGACCTGCCGGCCGGCGGCCGCGGTGGTGGTGGCGGTGGGTTCGTCGCGGCGTTCGCGACGGCGCGGCCGGAACTGGGCCATCAGCTCACCACCTCCGCGGTGGTGGCCGTGTCATTCTCGGGTGTGAGATCGGTTGTGGCGGAGTCGTCGTCGTCTGGTTGGCCGGAGGCAGTGTAGGCGGTGTTGATCGCCTTGCGAACCTCCGTGGGTGTAGTTGCTGAGAGCAGAGCGAGGATGACGTCGTCGTCGAGCGGGCGCCGCTTCTCGATCACGAACTTGCCAAGGTAGGTCAGTTCGTCGGCGAGATCGGCACCCGCGGGTGCGAGGTAGGTCCAAGCGTCAGTGAGGCCTTTGATGGGCCAAATGTTGTGTTCGCGTGCGAGTTTCATAGCTTTGGCGCGGGAGCGGTGGCGGGCGTGAGCCTTGATGGCCGCAGCCCAGATCGGCTGGTAGTGGTGGCGCATGTGGGAATCCCAGTTGCGGTCACCGGCGATGCGACCGAGGTAGCCCTTGTAGATGTCGGTGACCATCGACTTGAGGATTGGGTCATCGGCCTCCACAGCGGCTTTGCGGGCGGCAGCAAGCAGTTCCTTCCACCGCTTGAGCACCTGCCCCTGGTCGGTGGTGGTCCAGGCCTCGGAGATCGCCAGATCCGCGATGTCGAGGCCCGCTCCCCCATCCGGCATGGGCGCAGTCAGGCTGATGATCGTCTCGGTAGTCACCCACGTCGTCACGGGCCGGTCGGTGCGCATCCGCGGATGCGGCAGGGGCAGCTTGTCCGGCAGAGCGAGGGTGTCGGCGGCCGGCAGCGTGATCTGCCAGACACCGAACGGCAGAGGGCTACTGGTGTGGGCGAGTTCCTCGGCGCCGGTGCTGTGGTGGACGAGTTCGCCGTATCCCAGGTTGATCATGCCGGCACTGGCCAGATACGAGGCGCGTTGGTCGATCGTCACCAGCTCATCGGCGGCGTCGAGTTCCTCGGTGTCGATCCAGTCACGCGACCACACGATCACCGGTTCAAGCTCGTCGGCGTCGGTTATATCGATGGGCGGCAACGGAACTGGCGCATCGACGATGATGCCACGACCGGTCTTGCGGCGGTCCCGGAAGACCCGGTCGAGGATCACCGCCCCGGTACGTGCCGGGGTGATCCCAGGCAGGACACCGAGATTGTCGACATGCCAGCACAACCGTCGGGCCAACTCACGGGCGGTGTCCATCTCATCCTCGAAATCGATGAGCGTGCCTGCGGTTTCCGAGCCAAGGATGCCCATCCGGTCATGGTTAATGCGTGCAGTCCACGCCCAGCCCTCGAGGATCACATCGACCATCAGCTTGCGGTTCCCGGCCGTGTGAGACAGGTGCAGGCGATAACCGATCTCCTCCCCCGGCTGGTACAGATGCCATCCGTCCTCACCCTGCGGCGTCAGGAAGGGGCCGAGTAGCTCTCGGGTGGCGTCATCCAGGCGCGCGATCACGTCGGTCTTCATCCGGCCTTCGCGCAGCTCCTCATCGGAGTAATCCGCCTCGTCACCCGGATCGACATCGTCCGGGCCCCAGCCGAGCTGTGCGCACGCGGCGTCGATCACCCACACCTGCGCCGGCAACCCCGCCGGGGACAACGGCTGCCGGCGCTGACGCCACTCCAACACCTGCAGGAGCTTGTCGACCGAATCCACCGGCTTGTCCACCAACACGATCCCCGACGGGGACAGCACCTTCGTGGAGGTGACGATCATCGCGTGATTGTCAGCGCTGGTGGCTCGTCCGGTCACGGCGCTCGACCCACCTTTCACTGCTTGGCGTTATTGCTGTCATTGACGTTTCAGAACTGGCTACTTAGGTCTCCAGGGGTCGACCTGCGGCTAGCGGCCCGTCAGGGCCTCCGAAGGCGTCGCCGTGGTTGTGCGCGGCTTCTCGTCGCCGTGTTTCGGCGGCCACAGCTTTGTCAACGAAGTCTGACCACGATCGGTCCCCTTCCAGGTGCTGTGTGGCGCGGAATGCGCGGCGGGCTCGTGTGAGGTTGGGTTTACGGAAGTAGATCGTCGACCGCGTTGTGAGTTCTTCCTGCGGTTCGGACCGCTCCGCAGGGGCAGTAGGTGCAGCCTGAGTGGTTGCCGGCGCTCGGTTCTGCGGACCAGTTGCCGTCACCCGGGGTTGTTGCTCGCGGTTCTTCTTCCGTAGGCGGCGAAGGTCCCCTCCAGCAGGTTCGGCCGCCTTGGTAGGACGGCTGGGTAGGCCTGAGATGATGCGATCCGGAGTCTCCTCGGTCATGCTGTTTCGGCCTCGCTTTCTGCGGCAGTCACACGTTGCACCAGTTCCTGGGCGACAGCCATTAGGTCGTCGGCAACAGATGACGATGACTGGGGGGCCAGAGACTGGGGTTTGGCTTCGCCGCGGCGAATCTCATACCACTTCGGCCCTGTGCGTACCACGTTGTCCAGCTCGTGAACCAGCAGTCCACGGGCCCGGGTTGCCTCTGCGGTGGCTTCGGAGTGCCGCACCGCCGCTTCGAAGACGACAGCGTCGTCGTCGAAGGCCTCAGAAATCGCTGTCCGGGCGCGCTTCTTGACTGTGGTGGCCGACGTGCTGACGCCGGCCAGCACGACGCCCAGTAGGTCGAGATCGGGATTGATGTCGAGGACCGACTCGAGTCGTTTCGCGACTGCGTACAGGCCTTTCAGGCTTGAGGCGTCGGTCTTTGTGGGCACCAACGCCCAGCTAGCGGCGGCGACAGCCGCTGTTTGAAGGGTTTCATCGCCGGGCGGGCAGTCGATGAGCACAAGGTCGTATTCACTGGTCAGTGGGCTGAGAATGGAGGCTAGCGCGAGCTTCGCCCCCACCGCATCACGGCTCGCCCTGGCGACCAGCGCGGCGGTCGCTTCCTCCAACTTCGTGCCTCCGGGAAGGACGTCGAGGTTAGGGCGAACGTCTTTGACGACCTCTATGTCGCCTCCGACGATGAGGCCTCGCGCTAGGGCCGCCCCCTCGTCATCGGTAGATGTTTCCGTGTAGCCAAGGTCTTCGGCCAGGTTTCCCTGTGGGTCGAGGTCCCCAGGAGCACGTGATACCCGCTGTGAGCCAAGAGGCCGCCGATGTTAGCTGTGAGGGTGGTCTTGAGGACTCCCCCTTTGCCGTTGATCACGGCTACCACTCTGTCTCGATGAATTGCCTCAGACGCTGCCATGGTGTGCGTGCCTCTCCGTGCCTGTCGTTCGGATCATGTGGTCATAGACGTTAATAGCAGCATTGACTGTTTAACTGCCGAAACCGCTAAAGCTGTCATAGGAGCCGTTCCCGCTATTAGCGGTATGAGCACTATTATCACCAACCACACCTACGCTGTCAATACCCTTAATGCCATCATTACAGTCATAGGTGACACCCGCCTGCCCGCCATTATGCGCCGACCGCCTGCATCTTCCTCGACAGCCAGCGCTGCCACCGCAAGGCGGGTTAGGCAGTAATACTGCTATTGATGTCGTTAGTCGCCGCGTCAAGAGGGGGGAACGCGAGGCCGTCTCCTGGTGACCCCATTGGTTGCCGACAGTCAATCCCCTATGTCCTGCGTCGCTAGGGCTGCTAATACCGTTATTACCCTCATTGACTGCGTTAGCAGCGTTGCTGCCAAACGCACCGCCAGCCGAAGCTGACCGACTGTCCATGTTCTGATGCAGGAGCCCCCAGTGGCCACGATCGACGATTGCCCGGACAGACGCCGGGCGGCGTGAGCCAGCGGCCCTAGCCCGGTCGCCTGATCTGCGGGAACTGTCATGGTCTAACCGTGCTCATGAGGCAACTGACGACAACGATGCCTCTTTCGCCAGTGCCTTGATGTGGTCGGGCCGGAAGCCGGACCAGTGCTTGTCGCCGGCGATGACGACGGGGGCTTGGAGGTAGCCGAGGGCCATGATGTGGTCGCGGGCTGCGGGGTCTTGGGTGATGTCGACGATTTCGTAGTCCAGGCCTTGTTTGTCGAGGGCTTTGTAGGTGGCGTTGCACTGGACGCATGCGGGTTTGGTGTAGACGGTGATGGTCATCGGTGCGCTCTCTCTTCTAGGGGTGGGCGGGTTGGACGCCGGCGGCGGCGAAGGGGTCTGTGGTGTGGGTGACGTGGGTGCGGGCGGGGCCGGTGGGGGAGCAGCGGATCGGGGTGTAGAGGTGTGCGTCGCCGCGGAGGTGGAGGTCTGCGGTGGGTGCGAGTTCGGGTGCTGCGATGAGGACGCGGGTGTGGTCATTGGCGCTGATGACCGGTTCGGGGTCCCAGGCGATGATGCTGGTCTGATCGGTGCCGGCTGCTCGAGCGCGGTCGCAGAGTTGCAGTTGGCTGTGGTGGTGTCCGGTGAGGGTGGCGGCGTCGAATCCTGTTGCGGTGGCCCGGCCGTAGGTGTGGACGGTGGTGGTGCCGTGGGCTTCGACGTGGGCGGTGTCGGTGGCGTGGACGGCGCCGCTGATGACCAGGACGGCTGCGCAGCCGGTGATACGGACCTGGATGCCCTCGGGGATGTCGCCAAGGTTGATCAGCCCCTCTTGGGGTGGGTCGAGCACGGTGCGGCGTATTTCGATCCGGCGCCGCCCGGCCTGTAGGAATCGGGCGAATATTGTTGCGTCAGTGGCACATACCCATGGCGCCGGTGCCGCGGTGCGGGAAACGCCGGTACGTCGACGGCGTTGCTGCGGTGGCTGATGGTCTCGGTGTGGGGTGGTCGGTGGCATGCGCGGGGTGTCCTTTCGCGACGGTGGTGGTGTTCTGCGTTGTGGGGTGAGCGCGTCGGCGATTCGGCTGGTGAGCGCGGTGCGTGCTGCACGCACGAGTTGCCGGGCCCCTGTGGCTGGCCGCTCGGCCGCCGTTGGTGCGTCGGGGGGCGTCGTAGGGGGTGCGAGATCGGGGTAGGTGGTGGTGATGTCGTCGCAGACGCGACGCAGCTCATGCAGCGCTGACAGCGCCCGACGTCGTTGTTCCTGGTCAGGGGCGTGCCAGGCGCGACGCTCGGCGGCTGTGACCGCGGCTGCGGCAGCTGCGCGCTCGGTGACGCCGAGGGCGGTGGCGGCGTCATCGAGGGTCAGGGAGGTGCGGGTCCAGGCGGTGCCCCGGCCGCGGCCCACCCGGGTAATCAGGCCCGCCTCCGTTAGGCGGTGGAGCACCGCGAGGGCTCCGAAGGTTCGGTCGCCGGGAGCCAGGCCGCTGTGGGCGGCCAGGGTGGCGGTCACAGTGGGGGTGGGGGAGTTGAGCGCTTGGTAGAGCTGGCGGCAGCGTTGCCCGAGGATGGACCAGACGGGGTGGAGGGGGAGTGTGCTGGTTAGGGGTGTCCTGTCATGTGGCACACCCCCTGGGTAAAGGTCTGTGGTCTCTGTTCCGGGGTGGCGCAGGGTGTAGTGGTGAGCGTCGGTGGCGTCGTTGTCATACCCGGATCTCTGAACACGATCGAGAACTCCTTTGGTGGTGAGTTCGCGGAGGTAGCGCGCTGCTGTGGGGGCTGTGATGCCGCCGTGGAGCCACTGGGAGAGGTCGCGGCATGAGATGGGTCGGGAGTGCAGTCCGCGGCCGTCGGTGAAGCGGTGGTGGACGATTGCGCAGAGAGCGGCTTCCAGGTGGGGGTGATTGATCCAGCGGCGGGCGCGGGTGAGCCACTGGTCGCACAGATCCTGGTCGGCCGGGTCGACAGGGCCGCGGAAGTTGGACCACCGGTCGAGCTGGGCCTGGAAGAACGTGTGTCCGCGGTCGGCGCGGCTGCGGTACTTGGCGAACACGGGCAGGTCGAAGAACTCTTGGGCGGATTGCCAGTCGCGGATGTTGGCATCCCACAGTGCGCCGAACGCGGCCACTGCCGCCTCCGAGCGTTCACCAACCTCCGGTCGCGCCTCCAGCGCAGCCCGCTGGGTGGGCGTGAACTCTTTGTGCGGCCGCCACTGCCCGGGTGCGGCGGCCACCGCGTTGACGCTGGGTTGGGTAGGCGAGAGCGGGGGCGTGTAGGTCACCGTCACGCTAGCCAAGGCCGCGGCCGTCTGTGTGAGCGCCTCGGCAGGGGACAGAACCGGGGTGTGGCCGGATTCCACGCCTGCGTGGGCGTGGAGTGCGTCGTCGTCGAGGGAGAGTGGGACGCACCGCCCGCCAGCGGCTTTCAATGACGCTGAGCCAGGGAGGCGTACACCGCGACCGCCAGCGATCACATCGACTGCCCGTGTATCCAGCCCAGCCCACGACCGCACCGCGACGATCGCCTCAGTGAATGCCGTCCATCCGTGGCTGGTGGGAAACGCCCACGCCGCATGGCAGGAGTCGGCGGACCCAGACGCGGCTCGATAGACCAAGACCCCGCCGGCGATATCGGCGGCCTCGCGCAACGGCGGCAGGATCTGTTCGGCGCAGCCGTCGAGGTCGACCACCACCAGATCCGGTCGCAACGGAGCGACCAGCGCCGCGGTCTCGGCGCGGTCATCGAGGACGGCGTACATGTCCTCCAGCGACCCGGCAGCGACCGGCACCGGTTCGTTGTCGACCGCCGAGCGGTCGAGCACCCGCACCACAGCACCGTCGACGGTCAGCAGTCGGCTCTGCGCCGCCCACGCAGACGGCATCAACCGTTGTGGCTCAGCATGTTCCGGACTGCGTGACGGTGCCGATCCATCAGTGCTGGCGACAGCCGGCACGGGCAGAGTGGCGGTCATCGCCGGGCACCTGTGTCTGCGGCCGCGAGTGTTCCCACCACGAGGTGGCCATCCACCCGATGGCGATACAGATCGGCGACACCGGTCTCCACCAGCTCGAGCACGGCGTCGATCACAGTCACCGGCGGTGCGTCGACCGCCGCGATCAGCTGGGCCAGGCTCAGCGTGTGGCAACGCACCAGCATCGACACAGCCGCCTGACGCGCACGCGTGAGCGCCGCAGGTGTGGTGTGTGCGCCCCCGTCCAGTCGAGCTGAACGGTTACTCCCGAACGTCGCCGCGAACGCTGATACGGCTATGTGCGGGGTATCGAAGACAACGCTGGTAGGGGCGTTCGCCCCGACGGTCACCGCAACGGTGGTCGGAGCGTTCCCACACAGACCTCACCCAACGCTCCAACGAGCGTTGTGACCAGCGGTGATGTCTGCGCGGGAGATGTGAAAGAGGCGACACGGCAACGGTGGTTGCCCGTGCCGAGGGTGTGCTTTACCATCAGAAGTGCCTGAGGCGGCAATTCCTTCCTTTTAGGGAGGCTCCCGGGGTCTAGCGCTAACTAGATTCCGAACCAGTTCTCGGGGTGAAGCGAAGCGGCTAACTTCGCTCCCCACTCGAAAATCCGTGTACTCCCCTTCGGGGGGACCGGTGTCTCCATCGCTGTGTAGTTATTTCGTTCGCTGATGTCCTACGGCGGCTCCCATTCCGCCCCGCTACGGGCAAAACGACTGCTAAGCAAGACATTCGCGTGCTGTCGGCTACATGACAGAGGCCTCCTCGCTAGGTGTAGACATGGGTCCAAGCGTGATCGTTTCACGTTCGTGACCTTCGACGATGGAGGCGCGCCACGGGTTGCCAACCTCGGCACGGGCGATGGGCGAGTCATGCGGCGGCTCCTGGGGTTGGCTTGCCAGATGGTGCGCTCTCGCGTCTGGGCGGGCGTCGCCGCAGATACGCCAGGAGTGCGTGGACAGGGATACGTTCGCCGTCGTCGCCGTAGGCGTCAGCTGCCCAGATCAGTCCGCGGGGCGCGACACCGCTGTCTGCGAGGTCTTGACGGCATGGCTGTAGGGCCGGGCAACGCAGGCATGCCACCAGGGACTGATGGGCTGATGCGGGGGAGTGGATGAGAACGTCGAGGTCCCACTGCTCGGGTTGTCGGGCGCATGGTGTCGGCTGTTTGCTGATCATCAGCTCGCCTTCGCCCCGGCCACGATGACGGAATCACGGGCGCGGGTGTTGATACCGCCCCATACGCCGTATCGCTCACCAGCATCCGCGGCCCACTGCGCGCAGGCGGTCTTGACTGGACATGCCTGGCACACCAGGGTGGCAGCGGCAGTCGACTGTCCTTTGTTGGGGAAGAAGATATCGGGATCGGTCTGCGCGCAGATAGCATCGCCAATCCAGTCACGCGGCGAGGGATCGGTATCGAGAATCTCCGCTGCGAGGTCTGCCCAGCCGCCGACGCGGCGGTGATCGGCGTTCACGCCACTACCGCCTCATCAGAGTTGGCGACGAAGCGTGCAGCCGCCACTGTCGCCGCGCCTTCGGCCCACGCCAGGGGTGCGGTCAACGTGGTGCCGTCTCCGACAATTACGGTGCCCGTCTCGGGTCGGACGGCAACGTAGCTGCCGGGAAAGAAGAAGTAGAGATATCCGGGGTCTCCCCAAGCGGGTGTTGCCGGTGCCGGCAGAACCACCACATCAGCCTGCTCGGCCTCGGTGAGTTGACTGGCGCTGCGGAACCCTGCCCACCAAGCCGCAGCGAGCAATGCCACTCCCGTGGCGAACGCGCTGTCAGCGGACAGCTCCTGGCCCCGAGGAGTGTGCACAGTCCCAGCTACCGCCAGAACCATGTGCGGGAACTCTGCCACGGTGAGTGGAGTAGGCCAGTCAAGCGTCCCTGGCTGTGGTGCTGGCGCTGCAACCGAGAGCACGGCTAACGATGCAGTAGCGCTGTCGAATCTGTGTTGGGTCATGTGAGTGGCCCCCAAGGCGTGTGATGGATCGATCTGGTGGTGTCGCTTCGAGTGCGACGTGAAAAAGTTTTCTGCGTGGCGTCTAAATTGCCTGACTGGGCGGACGTGCCTGGAGTTTCGTGCCCTTATCACCCACTTGTGTCGCCCTAGTGTCCAGTAGTCAGCAACTCTGGTCCATGCGGGCATCACACTAAGGCACTTTTTCTCAGTGCACAACCGTTACACGCACGGCGCAGCGTGGGTCATATACACTACAAAACTATGGAAAGTGTGGATCTTACGTGGCTTATGAGGCTTCATCCTCGTTTTCATGACACGCTTCCGCCTGTGGGGGCCACACAGTGGTTAGGTCAATCCGATACGGTTCCACTTATGGCGGATGGGCCACAGGTGCCACAGGAATTGCAGAGACTGGCGAGTGCGGTGAGTGAACGCCGACGCACGTTGGGCTTGACGCGTCTACAGGTGCACGAAAACGGCGGGCCGGCCGATACCACCTTGGCGCGTATCGAGGCCCCTACGCCTGATACCGCGCCGCCCCGCCCCACGACCCTTCAGAAGATCGACAAAGGTCTGCGGTGGCCGGAAGGAACAGCGGCGAGCACCCTCCATGCTGGTACCTCGGCGGCGCGGCGCGAAGAGGTGTCCCGGCCGAGCCTGGAGAACAGCCTGTCGTTCGCGACCGTAGCGATGCCAGTCGACCTTATTCACGACGTGGTACGCGCAGCTGATCGTCTGCTCTCTGAACAGCCCGAATCCGAATTCAGCTCCGGCCTCCGCCACGCTGTTCAGCGACTGACCGCGGTCTACGTCACCGAGGTGCTCGAACGCGTGGGCGGCCCAGGCTCAGAGATACCGCCAGCGATCGGAGTGACCTTCCGGCCTCACCTGACCGCCCCGCTAGCCGAAGACCACGGCACGCGAATCGAGCAGCTGTATCGACGCTGGCTGGCAGGGCTCGTTTTGCCAAGCGATGCGCACCACCTCGTGCCGAGTTTCGAGGCCCGATTGGCTGCAAAACGCAAAGATATAATGCTCCGCACGACGAACTAACGACATTCCTCGAGGAGTGATCCCCTGTGAACGCACCGATGAGCTTTGCCGACCGGCTGCACCTCTTGATCCAGCTAGCGGTGGCGAACAAGACCTTGGCAGATGATTCCGCCAAGGTCTTGGCCAATCGGCTAGGCGAGCACCTTGGCGAGGCTATGGCCCCCAGAACCGTCCAGTCGTGGCTCGACGGACGACAAACCCCGAGCGAGGTGCATCGACAAGCTCTCGCCGAAGTCCTGGGGTGGGGCGAACCCGACTCGGTGGACATCATGATCTCTGACGACGTCGAGAAGTACGGACCAATTGCACTCCAGGCAAGGACCGTGTGGAGTCTTGCGGCGAATGAGACAGGACTCGTCGCGCTGAGAGCTTCTAGCAAGCCACTATCTCCGGAGGCGATGGACAGTCTTGGTGACCTCGCTTCGTGACGATCCCAATTACCGCGCCGCGTACGACGTTGTCGAATCGCTGCCATTCTTCCGTCCCTGGACCATCGAGTCGCTGGTAGCGAAGGTCTCTCTGAGCCGAGGGAGGCCGATCGCTCTGCGCCGCCTGCCTGATGATCTGGCCAAGCACTGTTCGGCCGCCTGGTTCCCGAAGCCTCACGCCGACTATGTCTATATCCGCGACCAGCTGACCGACGTCCAGCGCGAGATCTCAATTTCGCACGAGCTGGGGCACATCCTGCTGGCTCATACCCTGACCGACGACGAGCGTGCCGACTATCTCAAAGAGATCTTTCCGCGCGTCCCCAGGGAAGTCCTCAAATTGCACGTCGCATCAATGCAGTGCTCACCGCTGGCCAGATGCAACTACGAGCACCCGTTCGAGCAACAGGCTGAATGGTTTGCCCGGCTGCTCATCTCCAAAGCGGATCAATACCGGGACGTGCTTGTCCCTGACCACGCCACGCCCACCCAACGCAGGATGCTTGTTCAGGCCTCCCGGGTCTTCGGCTGGCAGTAGACGATGGCACTCGTCGTCACGATCGCGTTGTGCGGTTCTCTGCTGCTGCTGGTCCTCTACCGCATGTGCAATGTCCCGCCGAACGCTTCGCCAAGCTGGTGGGCATTCACCCAGGTGGCTGCGCTCATCGCCCTTGCGAAGCTTGCTCGCACACCCGAAATCGCCGACAGCTTCGGCGAAACGGTGCTCTATGCCCTCACTGGGCAGCACAATCTCATGACCCTGGTGGGTATGACGTTGGGAGCCTTGGTGTCTGTGCCGGCCGTGGTGTTCATGCTCAGCCTCACCGGCTACCAGCCGTCCTGGCGACGCGGGTTGCTGGCGGAGTTGGCAATTATCGTCGCGATGGTGGCCACGTTCTTGTGGTCACCGATTCCACGAAGCGGGCCGACTTCCTACATCACCGACGGCATTCCCCAACCGTGGTCCATGTCGACCTGGGCGTACTGGAGCATCTTCCTCGGTGTCATCGCCACAGCAGCGGTCGTCAACCTGGTTCTGGCCCTCAATGCCTTGACCATCGTTCCGCTGACAGGCCCGTTCGGCCTCACACTGCTCGGTTGGGCCGCCACCGCAGCTTCGGCAGCCCTCTACATCGGCAACAAGATGCTCAATCTCATCGTCGAGAACGCCTCCGATGGCAACACCCGCAACTGGTACCTCGATCACGCACCATCGATATCACTCGCCTTGGTACTTCTCATCGTCGTGTCGGCTGGAGCGACCTTGCTGGTTTATCCGGTGAACCAACTTCCACGCCGGTATCGCCGGTATCGCACACTGCGTCGCTCGGCTGCGCAGTGGGAGCGCGCGCGACACTCAAATCCACAATTCGCCCTTCCAGGAGTCGCGATCCCGAGTAGCAACCGACTTCACCTCTGGAGAGCAGCCAAAGACCCTCTGACGGCTTACAACTTGCAGGTGGAACTGAGCGACATCGCTGACGCCACGCGGGTGTGAGTAGACCTCACCGGTCGGCTCGGATGAGCCAGGTGACCTCAGCGCCAGCGCGCTCCGGCTCTCCGTAATCGATGCTGCGGCCCAAACTCTCAGCTACTCGCGCGATGGTCGTAGCGTCGGTTGTCCATCCGTAGTCGCCAAGCCAGCTCGCTGGGTCTTCGACGACGGATTGAAAGCCATACCCCGATTGTGTTGCTGTTGAGTTCATCTCGCGGGTCTGTGCATCTGATCTCGATCCTGGCCCGAAGTGGGCCACCAAGAGTGTGCTGCCCGACGCGCTCAATCCGCTGACGGTAGAGAGGACCGAGGAAGTCTCGGCATCGCTGAGGTAGAACAGAATGCCCTCAGCTACCCAGATCGTCGGTTCCGCTCGATCGAAGCCGGCCTTGACAAGTTGGTCAGACCAGCCGGGTTCAGTGATTGAAGCGGTGACCTGCCGCCAGGTCGCGGCAAGCTCGATCGATGGTTCCTCGGCGAAGACCGTCGATTTGAACATGGAAATCTGTGGGAGATCGATCTCGAAGACTGTGGTGCCCGCGGGGAATGAAAGTCGAGTCACACGACTGTCGAGACCAGCAGCCAAGATGACCACCTGACGAGGCTGGACGGCGCTGTACAACACGCTCCCGATCTGTTCATCGAGCCACCAAGTACGCACGACGTTCGACTCAAAGAGCCGTTGACCAGTCATTTCAGAGAGGCTTACTGCGCCCATCTCAAGACCTGACGCGGCCACCAGGTGCGCCGCGGCGAGATCAGTTACGAGTGGATTCTCGGACTCGAGCTCCAGGGCGCGCATCTTGGCGGTCAGCACTGCCGTTGCGCTGATGCCCTCTGTCCAGTCACCAGCGGCCGACCCCGCAGCGTTCACCATCCTCGGGACCGCCAGTCCTCGAGGTGAGGTCGCTCGTCACCAAGAGTGGTGTCGTCACCATGGCCGGGGTAGACAATCGCGTTGTCGGGATATCGATCGAATACCTGCGTGGTGACGTCGGCAAAGAGACTCGCGAAAGCCGCAGCGTCGGCGGTCTTACCGAGGCCCCCAGGGAACAACGAATCGCCGGTGAAGAGGTGACTCTGCCCCGACGCGTCGGTGAAAGCCAAGATGATGGAGCCGGGCGTATGACCGCGCGCCTCGATCACTGTTACAGGGGGCAACTCGCCAATTCGTATGGTGTCACCTGAGGCAACTGTGCGATCGGGAGTGACCGGCAGCTCGGAGGCCGCAGCTCTCGACGCAGCCGTCGCACAGGAGAGCGCTTTGACGACGTCCGGCAACGCCCACCAGTGGTCGATGTGCTCATGAGTGGTTGCTACAAGCTCCAGTCCGGCGGGACACTCCTGGCGTACCAGCTCGACGATTCGCTCGGCGTCATTGGCGGCATCAATCAGCAACGCCTTTCCCGTAGCTGCGCATTGCAGCAGGTACACGTTGTTGTCTGCGCCGCCCACCGACATTTTGATGATCCGGCCGCCAGCTATCTGACGCACTAACGGGTTCTGATCAGGAGTGACGTGGCCCCCGGCTGTGTACTCGGAGACAGGGATCGACGAAGAAGTCATGCCTCTATGGTGCAACAACAGGATCGTTCCACGGCGACGACGTCGCCGTTCCCCGAACCAGCGCGCCTCACTCGACGTCGCCGAACCGTAGCTTGCGTCCGCGCTTCCACGCCGCGGTGATCTGGTTCTCCGTGACGCCATACGCTTCGGCGAGCGCTGAGCGGATGTGTTCGGGAATGGGGGAGATGTAGGTTTCAGCGTTGTACAACGGGGTGGTGCCGATTCCGGCGTTGTTGGCGGCATCCTCGCCCCGCAGGCCCCGCCATTGCCGCAGCTGGCGCAGCGTGGGCTGGTTACGTGGGGTGTTCGTCAGGTCAGCGGGATGAATGCTGAGAGCCTCAGCTAGACGCAGCGCATTGACCTCGGAGGGCACGCTGCGGCCGACCTCCCAACTACGGGCGGTGCCGAGCGTCACTTGGCACCGCACAGCGATATCAGCGCGGGTCAATCCCGACCGTTCGCGGAGCAGCTTCAGTCGTGCCGGCTCAAAGTCTTCCAAACCGCCAGTGGACATATGCGAACGATATAAGACACGTCCCGATGCGCAGTGCATCACCGTCCGTTCCGAAACTGTGCAATGAGCTTGTTGAAGGAGTGAGCAGCGCCACCGACGTCAGATGCGGCAGCGAGTGTGAGGTTGGCTTACGTCAACGCATCTCAACGAAAAGGTCGAGCTGTTGTCCGGCGTATCCGTCGGTGTGGCAACTGCATTCGCACGTGTAGTGGTCAGCGGGAACAACGATGCGAGCCGAGGTGGTCTCGGTGTAGCGCGACCACCCTGGCCGGAAGGTGGCGACGTATCCGCGGGGGCCGTGCTGGCGGCGCGCGGCGGCGTGACGCACGCTGACGTAGCTCGGCCGAGCGTGGCCATGCCAGCAGCCCACGTGACCGGCGTCAGCGCAGTGCGGTGAGAGTGCCGGCGGTTGGGTGCAGGGCAGGGTAGTGAACCATTCGCCGCGGGCGTCCTCGAGTTCGGTCTGAGCGTGCAGGTCGATGGCTTCCAGCGCGATCGAGGTGAGGGCGGTCAGGTTGCGGCTGCGGGTGGCCCAGGCATGTTGTGCGCGCTCACGCAGCTCGGCGGGCAGTGCGTCGGCCCACCGGCGCAGGCGCGTCAGGGTGATCGACACTTCGCGGTGTGGTGGTTCGAACCGAAGGCGTGAGGGTTGTCCGGCGTGGAGGCCGGTGGTGAATCGGTCGGTCACCTCGTAGTGCGCCCAGGTGCCGGTGAACCGTTGACCGGTCACCTCGTAGTTGCGGCCGAACCCTCCCCCGCTTCTGCGCGACTCGCGTAGACGACGGCACTCCTCGCCCGGGTTGGCGATGACCGGGGCGATGACGTGGACCCACTCGCGCAGCAGGTCTCGCTCATCGGCTGACAGCCTGGCAGTCACCGAGCACTCCTGACGGCTGCCGGTCGGGAGGCGGTGGCCGCCGCCTGCGGATCGTCGTCACTGATCGCCGCCGGATTGATCGCGGTGTCGGCGTCGAAGCCAGACACGCTGCGGTCATAGGCTTTCCCGGCCGGGCAGGTGGCCATGTGCAGACGTCGACCGGTGTCGGGCAGGACACGGTCGACGAAGCATCGGTGGTCGCAGTAGCGGCAGTAGGCACCGGGCATGGTCAAGTCACTCCTCGTGGTGGGTGCCGGGGCCTGTGGTCGGTTCCCAGGAGCCGGCGTCTTGGTAGTCGCTGTCGTCGAGGTCCCACCATTGGCCGGTGCGGGGGTCGAAGACGGTGTCGTGGAGGCAGTCCGGGCAGCGGTGCACGACCAGCCGGGCGTGAATGTGGCGGTCGCGCAGACGGCCCCGGCCGATGGGGATGACGTTGGGGCCGTAGGCGATGGTGCGGGTGCCGTAGCAGGTGAACGGCCTGGTCGCCGAACCACAATTGCCGCATCCCTGTGTGCGTGGTGGCGGACAGAGGGTCACCGCGGGCATCGGTTGCCAGGGTGACCAGTCGACCGGGTCACCGTCCCAGCGTGGCGGTAAGTCGTGGGCGCGCAGGTTCAGGCTCAACTGGGTCACCGTCGATCACCGCCCCCGCACCGTGCGGCTGTGGCGGCTCAGCTCAAGGTAGTAGGCGCAGTCCTCGCAGAACCCGGCGTCGGGGTCGAGGCAACAGCGTTCACAGTGTCGGTCCTCGCGGTGGCAGTCACAGTCACAATCGACGCCCAGTTGGGTAGGCGCAGTGGCGGTCAGGGTCATGCTCATGGTGTCCTCCCTAGGAGTCACCGGTCGGAGTGGTCACTGCACGGCCTCCTGCGGGTCGAGGACGACGAGTGTGGGCGCGACGGCGCCGGTCAGCAGCAGGCGCGCGCCGTACAGGTGCCCACGGATCGCGGGGTGGGCGGTGGCGCGGATCTGCTGGTTGATCGAGGCGGCGATGAGGTCGCGGACCTCGACGTCGGGTAGCCCGTCGACGCCGCCGTAGTTGCGGGGATCGCAGTAGTTGAGGTGGCGGGCGACCGCGGCGTGCACGGTGCGCTGTTCGGCGTCGACGTCGCGATTGGATGCCAGGACGCGCCGCTGGTGTTGGGCGATGAGCATGCGCAGCTCGGCCCGTGCGGTCGGCACGTACTCGAAATCGTCTTCGCTGGGGTGCGCGTCGACATCGAGCTCGCTGGAATCGACCTCTCGCGCGGCGGTGGCCGCCAGGTGGCGGATCGCCGCGGCGAAAAGCCCGCAGGGCGCGGGGATCTGATTGACAGCGGCGATCTCGTCGCAGGCCAGGGAGAACTCGATCGACTCGAACACCCGCGGGTTCAAATGCCCGATGACGGTGAAGGTGGTGCGCACAGCTGGGTGCTCGGCGAGCTGGGCCACCGTCCAGGTGGCCGGGTCGCCGGCGGGGTGTGCGGGGTGAATGCTCATCAGCTCGTCCTCGAGGTGGGGGTTATCCGGCGGTGCGGTAGCCGGTGTAGATCTCGGCGATGATGCGGTCCAGGGCGGCGCAGTCGTGTGGAGAGAGCGCGGCGAGGATGCCCGAGTCGGTGTGCGCGGTGAGAACCGCGGTACCGATCACCGCCCGCGGTGTGCCGACTCCGGCCGTGGCGATCTGGGAGGCCACATCGTTGTAACCGATTCCACCGACAGTCACCCTGGATAGGGGTTCGAACAGTGTCCACAGGTCCAGGTGATCCGCGAGGTGGGTGAGGGGCAGCGGATTGAGCGGCCCGCCAACGACTTCCCGCAACGCCTGCTCGGGATCAGAAGATGGCAACTCGACGTACTCGGCGTCACCGCGATCAGTGAGAACTAAGGCCTTCATCGTCATTCCCCTCTGTTGACCCGCAGCCGAACAATACCTCCTTTAGGGGTCAATGTGTAGCCTAAAGGAGGTATTGTTTCTAGACGTGTACCGCTACCTGTCGCTGTCGGAATTTGCCGATCGCGCAGGGCTGTCCGTGGCGACCATGAAGAGTTACTTGCGCAAAGGACTCCTGCCCGACCCTGACGCGCTGGTCGGACGAAACCGGGGCTGGAAGGCTGAGACGGTCGACTACTGGATCCACAACAGGCTCGGCCGCGGCGCCCGCACTGATCTTCGCCCACGCTGAACGAGGTTCTGAGAAATCTGATCATGGGTACGGTGCTTTCTCCGGCCGAACCTGTTGTGTCCGTTGATGTGTACTACGAGACGAACAGCGTGTACTGGACGGGCTTCTGCGGGACCGCGGGGGTGGCGAAACCGATGCCGTGCAGCCCTGCTCCGGTGCGCAGGACCTGCGTGACGGGTTTGCCGCCGCGGGGGCCGGCGCTGACCGGTGCGCTCCAGTGGTAGCGGGCGGGAATGGTCCAGTTGGCGAAGACACGGGTGGTGCAGACCGGGTTGCGGGCCCAGCCTGGGCCGTCGCCGGTGAATCGTCCGGGGCGGTAGGTGACGAACAGCTTCCCGGGCTGGCGGGGATCGGTCTTGGCGCTGACGTGGATCGTGCCGCGGCAGTTCGCGTGGTTGCCGAAGGTCCAGATCTCATCACCGTAGGCCGACAGCCGCGGCGCTTCGGTCGGGCGGGCGGTCGCGGCACCCGCCCCGATGGCCAGTGCAGTGGCCAGCACGCTCAGTAACAGCACGGCCGTCAGCAATGTTTGGGTACGGAATGTTGAAGTGTGGCCGGTGATCATTGTCGGAGCGGTCCTTTCAATCGAGTCAAAGTGATCAGAAATCGCGGTTCTCGCGAGCTGGCGCAGGATCGCGGACCGCGGCGGCGAGATGGTCGGTGACGTAGTCGAGGCCGCCGGTCCACTCCATCCACCACTGACCGTCGAGGTAGACCGTTGCCCGGTACTGCATGCCCAGGCGCCGGTCCTGGTAGGTCGTGAGGTTGTGGGTGAACACGTCAGGCCTCCTGTGGGTGCACGCGGAGAGGACGGTGAACGGGGATAGATGCCGGGACAGGCCACCATGAGTGGCCCGTCCCGGCATGCTGCGCCCGCACCCCTCGTTACCGGCGGGCGTGTCTGGGGCCGGGGTTGGCCGGCTGCTTCTTCTCCTGGGGCCAGTCGACGTCGATGCCGGGCACGACTTGCTTGAGCTGGTCGCTGGCCTGGCGGGTCCACTGGTTGACCGTCTTTTCGGCCTGGTCCTTCGCCGCACCGAGCGCGGCGTACGGTGCGCGGGCCTGCTCACCGCTCCAGTTGGCTTCGAGGTTGCGGCCGCCGACGTTGACCTGCGCGTTGACATCTCCGCGCATGTTGACCTGGTAGTGCACGGCCGGCAGACCGGCTTTGGCGGCCTGGTCGGCGGGCAGGTGCACCTCGTACTGGTTGGCGCCGGGGTTGTCGATCACGACCTGCTGCTGCGGCTTGGGCGGCTGCGGACGCACCGGTTCGGGCTCGCCCGGGAGCCGGGGGCGGTCCGGACGGGCGCCGGGGTCACCGGCACCGAGGGCGTGAGCGATCGCGCCACCGGCGACACCACCGGCCACACCACCGGCGATCGCTGCGGGAACACCGAGCAGCGCAGCACCTGCTGCGGCACCGATGCCGGCGCCCGCGGCGATCGCGCCCGGGGTCTGGGGCCCGGGCGCGGGGAACGAGCCGACTGCGGCACCCACACCGGCACCGATGAGCGCACCACCGATGCCGCCGACGACCGCGGCCGGGATACCCGCGGCCGCCGCACCGGCGGTGCCGCCGAGCGCGACACCGATGATGGTGGACGCGGCCTGGCGGGAGGCTTCGTCTTCGGGCACACCCACGCTGATGAGGCCCTGGGCGATCTTGGCTTCGCCGTAGGCCGACCAGGCGTTGATCGAGTTGCGCTGACCGTCGGTCAGCCACGGCGCGTCACGCTTGAGCTGGTCTTCCTCGATGACGAAGTTGCCGACACGCAGCGTCTTCGGCGGTGGGGCGATCGGGCGGACCGGGGCGACCGGGCGCGGCAGGGTGTAGGCCCGCGGCGGAGCGGGGTTGTAGGCCTGGTCATAGGTCGGCTCGTTGTAGACCTGCGGCTCGACGTAGGGCTGATACGGCGCTTCCTGCGGCGGTGCAGGGATCACACCCGGCCCCGGGTTGTAGGTCGGCGGCGCCTGTGGCGGAGGGGTGCTGTCGCTGCCTGGATCGGGCTGGCCTGGATCAGCGCCACCTTGGCTCGGACCTTGGCTGGTCGAGCTGTCGGGGTCGGCTCCGCCCTGCTTGATGGCCCACGCAGGGGACGTGGTGAGTACCGCTCCGGTCATCGTGCCGCCGACAAGGACCGCCGCGATGACCTTACGCATGAGTGCCGGCGACGGCGCGGAGACAGCAGCCCGCCCTCGTCGCACGGCCCGAGGAGGTGTCAATGCGTCGCCGCCCGGACGTCCGGTGGGAACCGGCGAGGTGATGTACATGTCAGAAGCGCCTTTCGGTGGTGATGAATGGTGTTGTGGGAGTGAGGAGAATCGGTTGAGGGCCGAAGTCGGGGAACTTCTACTTGTCGTCGATCTCGGAGACCCAGTGCTTGCCGCCGATCACAGTGGTGGTGACGTCCTGGCGGAACGTCTGACGCTCACCGCCGGCCGCCGGGATGATGGTGTGTACGACCTCGTACACGGTGGTGTTGCGGGGGCCAGTGCGCTTTTCGGTGATGGCAAGGCAGTAGCGCATATTGGGGTCGAGCACGTCGATGTAGCTCTGCAACGTGATGGCGGTGCCGACCTTGGCGTTCGACGACACCACCGCGCGAGCAGCGTTTCCGCTGCGCCACTTGTAGTAGCCGTAGTTGAACGCTTTGATCGCGTTCGGCCCACTCGTCTGGTTCCCCGGGTCACGGCCGGTGGTGAGCGCGCCGGTTGTGCGGGAGGGACATTCGACTTCATCAGAGGTCGGGTCGGCGGTGGCGACGGGTGGAGCTAGTGCGGTGGCCGGGTCGAGAGGTGTGGTGTCGCCGCCGGCGGCGCCGATGAGCCGCCCGGCGCCGACCCCGATACCGACCAGGGCGACCAGGGTGATCAGACCAATCACCAGCAGCGGCGTGCGGTGGCGCCGCCAGACGGTACGCAGACGACCACCAGCTGGTGGTGGCACGTGGGGGCCTCGACTGCGACGTTCGGCGGTCGGTGTCGAGCGGGGTCGCGCGTTCGGGCTGACGTGACCGGGGGTGACCCCGCGCCAGGGGCTGTCCTGCTCGACTGCTGCCTCAACGGGGCCGGGCTGGCTCGCGGCCTCATCAGCGGCAGGCTGGGCCAGCTGCTCATCGACAACAGGGGGCACGTCCGGCGCAGCGGCAGGTGCGACGATCTGGCCGCCGGTGTGCCCGCCATCGTCAGCGATTGGGTGCTCGTGCATCTCGACCGGCGGGGGAGCGCTGGGCTCCACCTGAGCGGCCTCGGGATGCTCGGGTTCTGGGGCGGCGGCGTGGGCGGGGTGCCATGTGCCGTCGGGCGTCATCTCGATGACATCGCCGCGCCCGGTTGCAGGATTGCGTAGCTCGAGCAGGACCGGCTGATCGTCGCTCGCCGCGAGGTGGTGGGCGTAGTCGAGGATCTGTTCCTGGAGCTCGGCGCCGCTGATAGCGCTGAACTGGATGCCGTCAGTGGTGGTGGCGGTGGTGGCCGAGGTGATTGTGACCACCACTGCGTTGTCGACAGTGGATGCACTCATCGGAGAAACCTCAGATCAAGGTCGAGGGGTCAGTCGGGCGGGGCCGATCAGATGGCCGACAGGGCGTGCTCGTGGTGATTGACGCCGTGCTCGCTGGTGTCCCTTGGGGTCTCGGTGCCGACGTCGGCGGGTAGCTCTTGGCGCCATGCGTCGATCTGGGCGGCGGCTTGGCGATGCCGCTCGATGGCCTTGTCTCGCCGCGGTCCGGCAGGGTAGGTCTCCAGCAGCTGCAACCGTTCGGTGATCGCGGCCTCGAGTTCGTTGAGGCTGGCGTGTGAGATCTCCGTTTTTCGTCAATACGCGCGGCCCAGGTCGGGACCGGCTTGGACAGTGTGGCGCGCTGTTCCCGCACGACGGGCTCGCTGGTGGCTTTGGCGTCGAGCGCGGTGCGCACGGCAGCCACTTCGTCGGGAGCGGGGGTGAGGATGGAACGCAGGATGCCCATGACAGAGGTGTCCTCTCTTCGGTGGTGGGTTAAGCGACAGAACTGGTTTTGTCGAGATCGATGGCGTCGGCCTCGCCCGGCTCGGCGGTGAGGACGACTTCGTCGGGTGCGAACTCGGCGTTGAGGGTGACGCGCGGATTGGCGTCGTCGCGCAGCTTCGCGCGCACGAGCTTCTTGCCGACCCGGGTAACCGCGACGACTGTGGCTACGGTTCCGTCGTCGTCGACGTGCACCCGCATGCCCTCGGTCAGGTCGGCGGCGTAGACGCCGTCGTCTCCGGCGGTGGTCGGGTCGAGGCCGGCGATCGGTGCCGGCGGTTCGGGGGTTGCCTCGCGCTGCTCGGTGAGGAAGGTGCGCATCTCTGAGGAGAAGCACGCCATGATCGGCCCATCGCCGGGAGTGCGGATCAACCCGCCGACCTTCTGTAGGTGCTCACGCACTTCGGGCACGAAGTTCTGCAACTGGGCCCCTGCGATGGCGGCCTCGCGCAGCGCGGTCACGATCTCCTGGTCCTCGGAGTCCAGGCGGTTCCACCGGTTGGGGTGCATGTCGGGGTTGGGCGTCCAGTGCACCTGTGCGTGCATCGGTCGGCCTTCGGCGTCGGCGACGGTGGCGCGCCCGGGCACACTGGCGTCGACGTCGCGTCCCACGTGGGCATCACCCCACATCATCTCCGCGCCCTGCTGCGACAGGCTCGACAGCGAGATGCGGGTGCCGAAGTTGTCGCGCACCGAGGTAGCGTCTTCACCGAAATTGGTGGCGTCAGGGCGTTGCACTCCCAGGATGATGCGGCCCTGCAAGCTTCGGATGAGCGCGAGAATCTCACCGATCTTGCCCAGCGGATTGGAGTTCTTGACGAACCGCGCCAACACGGCCTGCTCGTCGTCAGGGTCGTCCTTGTCGCCCTTGTAGGCCGCCGCGCGCCGCAGGAACGCACTCATCACGAAGAACTCATCGAGCACGACGATGAACGGCGGCAGGTTCTCGTCAGGGATACGCAGACGGTGCAGAAACTCCCGGCGTGCCACCATCTCCGCGTGCACGGCGTTGATGAACTCGACGATCTGGCGGACGTGATAGATCACCGACGCCACACCCGGGTACTGATCGAAGCCATCGAGTTCGAGCATCTTCACATCCACCGCGCCGGCCACCGGCACTCCACGCGCGATCGCTTCGGTGATCAGGGTCCGGATCAGCGAGGTCTTACCGCCACCGGTTCGGCCTGCCGCGAGCACGTGACCGCGAGACGAGGACTTGTGGATGTTCCAGGTCGCCAGCACCCCGTCAGCCGCGGTGGCATACGGGATGTCGTAGAGCTGCTTGTCGTTCATCTCCCGGTAGTCACTGATACTCAGCGGCAGGTGCCGCACGCCGCTGGGCAGAGGCTTGGCCAGCCGGATGGTGAGCTGGTTCTCCTCGGGGATGACCGCCACGAACCAGTTCCACGCCCCGTCCTCGGTGACGTGCCGGGGCAGACTGGCGACCAGCGACTCTCGCAGCTTCTGCTGCAATCCCGGGAAGGCCGCTGACAGGGTGGTCTTGTAGGAGATCGTGAACCCGATCTCGGTCCCGCTCTCGTCGCGGTCGATATGGGTGATCCGGGCCTCGGGAAGCGGGAACTTCTCGTCGAGAATTTCAGTCAGCCGCTGCACGATCGGGCTCATCCCTGCGGTCTGCGATTGCGGGTCGTCACGGGTGATCACCAATCGGGCGCTACCGGCCTGCCACTCGACCTGCATCTGCCACACCCGCGCCCGCAGCAACCGGCGGGCCAGCGAGTCACCGCGGTACCGGTTGGCGTACTTGGTCAGCGCATCGACAAGTTCGCTGTACCGCCGATCGCTGATGACCGACCCGTCGGTGAACGACACGATCACTCGTCGCGGCGCGGTGATACCCGCTGGATGTCGAACCCGTACCCGTTTAGGAGTCAGATGGGTGGTCGAAGCAACCATGTTGGTGATCGCACGACGATGCCGAAACGCATACCAGCGCAGCCCATCTACTGCGACCGCCCCCACGGTGGCAGTGACCGCGGCTGCCTGCCATCCCGACAGCTGGTCGAGCACCGACACCACCTGTGCCGTCACAGGTAGATCACCCGCGGTGTTCAGGAGCCAGTCACCGAGCGGATCAGCTTCGACGGCCAACACGGTGACGGCAGCTATCGCCGGACTGACCGGCACAAACGAAGGCAGACGAACTCCGACACCATCAGTGCCGCTCTGACGAGGCCGCTGGGCGCGGTGCGTCAATGCGCCACCGATGTCATCGACCACCTGCTGCACGAACCGAGCAGCCGGATCAGAGGACCCCGAACTTCCCATCGCTACAACCCATCATTCGAATACTCCGACATTGCAATCAAGCTAACCACATCAGGCAAACACAACACACAAATAACTGCACATTCGGCGTGTTTGCGTCTCCCTTGGCGGCTGGAGATGGACGCCCTGGTTCCCGCCTTCGCTTGCGGGTCGGGTGTGCGACATGGCCCGGGCTGACCGTCTCCGACACGCCGACGCGCTGCGAGATGTTTCCCAGACGTCAGAGCGGCGGCGTAGGGTCGCGAGCGACCCGTAGCCGCCGCTCTGCCCCCGAAGGGGGAGTGCCCCGCAAGCCGCGTCAGACCTCGAAAATTGTTGAGGCAAGCCTACTCACGGGCGTAGCGATCTGTCCTAGTGTCGGCATCGCATGCCAGGTGTTGCTGGGTAGGGCCTGCCCCCAGGGTGCGCTCGCTTGTCGCCGTGTCTCTGCATACTGGGCGCCGCCGCTGCGACATCCCCGCAGCAGAAGGTCCTGTGGAATGCCGTGTGATGCGCCTTCGATCCTGCCGGTGCCAGACGTGACGGGCGCTCACCTGCACGCAACACGCCACCCAAACCCTTCGCGACGAGTAACCAACGTGAGTAGACTCCACAAATAAGTGCACGACGCGACGCGATTGGACGGATCGTGTGAGACGAAAGGGTCAAGCTGGTGACATCGACGGAGCAACGCCCCGAGGGTGACCTGCGTGGAGTCTTTGAATTCCCCGCCCCTGCGCTCGATCAGGACCCGGTCGATAGCGACCTCCACGACGACGACACCGCACTGTCGCGGGGGGAGCGGTTAGCGCGGCTACGCGGCCAGCTCAGTGTCCCCCGGATACTGCGCCGTCACGAAGGCTCCGATGCCCAGGCCGCCAGTTCGGCGGATCACAGTCCTGAGGACGAGGAGTTCATTGCTCGCGCTAACGGCACCAGCACACAACGGCTGATGACCCACGCCGCGCGGGCGGCGGTGATCGCGGCGCTGGTGTCAGGACCTATCGCGTTGTACCTCAGCGGCGGATCATCAGCGGCCCCAGAAGTAGTGGCGCCGCCTGCTGTGTCAGCGGTCGATAACACCGCCCAGTTCGCAGCCAGTGACCTCGCCCAGCAGTTCGTCTCGGCCTGGCTGACCACCCACCGCGGTGACGAGGGATCGCTGCAACGCTTCGTCGACGTGGATGCCGGGACCGGCGCGCTGCCGGCGCAAGCGCTCTACGAGTCCGCCGACACCCACATCGCCGGAGTGCGTGAAGTGTCTGGGGTCGACGGCGCCGACACCTACGCGGTGACCGTGTCCGCCGAAGTCACCCCCGCCGGCGCTGACACCGCAACCCGCCGCTACTTCCAGGTGCCAGTGGTGGTGTCAGACAAAGGGGTGCGCGCGATGGCGATGCCCGCCGCTGTACCGGCACCCTCCACCGGCCTGACAGTCAACCTCGACTACTCCAACCAGCTCAGCTCTAACGCCGCGATCGTCACCGCCGCACAAGGATTCCTCTCAGCCATGCTCACCGGTGACGGCGACGTCACCCGCTTCACCAGCCCTGGAACCAACCTCGGTGCGATCACCCCGGCCCCGTACGCCTCCATCTCCGTCATCGGAGCCCGCACGCAGAAGTCCCTCGGGGACTCTGCTGAGACCCCGGCTGATGGCCAACGAGCACGACTGCTGCTCACCATCTCCCAACAACCACCCGGGACCGCCAGCTCCACAGATGCACTCACTGGGGCCTATGCCCTGACGATGGCTGCACGCGCGGGCCGCTGGGAAGTCAGCGCACTCGATCCCGCCCCGGCGGCCGGCGTCAACGGATCAGACGTCGCGTCCTCGCTGGCCGGCGAGGAGGACGAGAACGCCGACACTCCGACCGGCGCGGAGACTTCTGCTCCCGCCAGCAGCGAACCAACCTCTGACTCCGGCCGCGGTGGCGGTGATGACGAGGCGGGCTCTGACGACGTCCTGCCCACAGTGACCAGCGAGCCGAGCAGCCCGCGCGGCTCCACCTCTGCCCCCACCTCAACACCGTCATCCGGCTGCGGTGGTGGATCACTACTCGGCCCCGGCGGCATCGATCTGGGACCTCGATAACCCCCTTGCCCCATCAACCCATCACCGACCACTCCACATGCGAAAGGACTCCTCATGATCACCGAGACAGCCACCCAGATCGTTCTGGCCGACGGGCTCATCGACACCTTCAACAACCTCACCGGCGACGTCATCAAAGCGTTGCTGACCGTCGGCGGCGGCTTCGCCGTCTACATGGTCCTCAAGGAATTCGTCCGGGGCGGCTTGGTCGCGGGAATCGTCGCGGTTGTCGGCGGCGCCGCGATCCTCTGGGGACTCAACAACATGGACTTCCTGTCGGAGAAGACCGGCGAGACCGTCGAAAACTCCTCAGGCCAACTGGCACCTGCACCCGAGCTGGCAGCGACGACCGTGCGGCTCGACACCAGCGGGGAGCACCCGGTGGTGGTCTTGGCGCGCAGTACGCCGCTGGTTCAGCCAGGAGTCGCGCCGACGGCACATCGCACGGTCACCGACGTCGTCGTCGACGGAGCGCGGCTATGACCTGCGTCCACCACCACAGCGACGCGATCTCCTTCCCGGATGCGTGGCAGGTATGACCAACCCACAGCAGCAGCAACCCGCTGAGGTCATCCGCAACTTCACCGCGGCGCGCAAGTTCCCGCAGCTGATCGGTAAGACCCCGGACGGCAAACGCATCGCCGGTGGCCCCTACACGCTGACCCAGTTCGTCGGCGGTGCAGGAGCCCTGGTCGGGCTGTATCTGACCCGCGGCGTGTGGTGGAGCCAGCTGGGCTTGCAGTGGTCGATCGTGCTGGTGGTCACCGTGGTCGTCGGCACGGTGGTACTCCTCGGCCGCATCCGCCCGGGTGGGCGGAGCCCCTTGTCGGTTGCAGCAGGGGCCGCGCGCGCCCTCAGCGCGGAGGCGGAGACCCGAACGACTGCCGACCGCGCGTCACTGTCGCCGACCGCGGCGATCCGCCGAAAGCGCGGCCGCCCACATGTGGTGCCGGCCGCGGCCTACATCTGGCCCACCCCGCCCACACCCCATCCCCACACGACGACTCGATAGACCAGACCGAAAGGAGTGGCGTTGTGGTGCAGCGTCAACCGACCTACGCCCTCACCGGCAACCTGCGCTTCACCCGCGACGGCACGGTATGGGCCGACTACCTCCTCGAAGGCCTGCCATATCGCTACCGGCGCCTGGCTGACAAGGAAGGGGTCCGCAACGCCCACACGATGCTGGCGCGCGCCCTACCCGGCGAGGCGATCCTGCTGGGACTCACCGCCGATGAGACCCCGGAACTGATCGTGCAACGCATGCTCGACGGGGTCGACCTCGACGAACACGAGGCATGGCTGTCCGAATGCGAAGCCACCCTGGGCAGTATCGGCCAGTTCCGCCCCGGCACCCGCGTGTACTGGCTCTCGGTGCCACTGACGGGCACCTCGGTGAAAGAGAAGGCCGCGACTGCCGGGCGCGCCATCTGGCATTCGGCCACGGAAATCCTGGGGCTGCCGCACTCCCGAGTGCCGGCCGAGGAGCTGCTGGCTCGCCGCGAGCAGGCCCGCCGGATCGCGGCGAGCATTCCCGCGGTCTTCAACCCCGTCCCGACCACCCCGGCGCAAGCGGTGTGGTTGTGGAATCACATGCTGCGACGCGGCCTGTTCGTCGATCCCGATGTTCCGGTGGCCGCCGACACTCCTGAATCGAAAACAGCCGGCGCGTTGACGGCTGCTCGGCTCGACGAGGGCGCCCTGAGTGACCGAGCTGACTCGGGCGGGAAGTCCAAACCATCGAGGTTCACCACCGTGCTCAAGATCGACACCCCGTGGGAGGTCGACCCGCCCCCGCCGTCCTATCAGACGCTGTCGGTCATCACCGACACTCCCGCCGGCGGCACCCACTTTCCCGGTTCGGAGTTCTTCACCCTGGCCGAATCCATCACCGTCGAGGACCCGGCGCGCCCGGACGCCAAGATCCCGGTCGACGTCGATTTCGCCCTGCGGATCGTCACCCGCGCCGGGGGAGATGTGCTGCGTCGCAACCGCAAAGCGCTCAAACAGCTCAATGACCAGTTCCACCAGCGCGAAGGGGAACTCTCCACCGGCCGCAGTGTCCTCGACGTCGCTGCCGAAGCGCTCGCCGAGTACTCCACCCTGCTCGAATCAGACAAGAATGAGATCGAGGTCGGCTGGACAGCGATCTTCGCCACCTCCGGCACCACCGCGGCGGCTGCCCAGGCCGCGGCAACCGCGCTGGCCACCGAGTTCGCCAGCCAGCAGTTCCGCCTCGCCCAGCCGTTGGGATACCAAGAGGACCTGTGGTGGGCGATGGTGCCCGGCGCGCCGGCGCCCCGGGTGCTCGCCGAGTTCACCCAGATCACCACCAGCGGCAAATTCGGCGCGTTCGTTCCCGTCGTCGCGGCCTCCCTGGGCGATCCGAGCGGGCCGCTGCTGGCGCTGTGCATCACCACTCACGTCCCCAGTGCGGTGCACTACGACGTCTCGGCGCTGACCGAACGTGACGTGTCGAACTCGGTCGGCGTCACCGGTGAACTCGGCGCCGGCAAGTCTGAGTTCATCAAGCTCGTCGCCGGCCAGATCGTCGATCGCGGCGGACAGGTCCTGGTGATCGACCAGTCGGCCTCAGGGGAGTACGCCCGCTGGGCCAGTTCAGTGGCGCATGCGGTCGTCGTCGACATGGTCGACGCGGGCTACAGCCTCGATCCGTTGCTCATCTTCGGCGGGGCCAAAGGTGCTGAACAGACCGAGACCATCCTGCGCGCACTGCTGCGACTGCGGGTGCAAGACTCGCGCGCAACCTTGCTGTCCGAGGTTCTTTCGGAGAGCTACCGCGCCCGCCACCCCTACCTCGGTACCGGCGGAATGGTCAAACACCTGCTCTCGGGCGAATGCGCCCTCGACGGCGCGCTCGAGGTAGGCCGCGCCCTGGAGGTCCATTCCCGCAAGACCTACGCCCGTGCCCTGTTCGACGAGACCCTGCCGCCGCTGCCGATCGACGCACCCGCGATCGTGTTCCGCACCCAGGACGTCTCACTGCCTTCCCGGGAGCAGATGGAAAAAGAGCACCTGTTCGACAACCTGACCCCGGAAAAGCAGTACGGCCACGTCATCTACACCCACATCGCCAAACTGTCGCAAGGCATCATGTACGCCGACCCCGCCCAGATGTCGGCGCTGGTTACCGACGAGGTCGCTCACATCCTTTCCGGCGCCGACGGTCTGGAGATCATCACCGAAGTCGTCAAACGCGGCCGCAAAGAAAAGGCCGCAGCGATCCTCGGCGATCAGGACTGCGAATTCGGCAGTCAGGAACTGCGCGGCCTACTCAAGACCCGCGTCGCAATGCGTCACACTGACAAAACTCTCGCCCGCAAAGCCCTGGACTGGGTTGGGCTGGACCCCGACGCCGAAGACGTCCTGGAGGAATACACCACCAACACCGCTCCGATCACCCGTCCAGCACGGCACGCCACCGACAAGCCCTACGTCAAGCCAGAACGCCGCGGCGAAGGCTACATGCGCGATGCCTCTGGCGCCGTGGGCCGTATCAAAGTCCTGCGCTCGTTCCGTACCGACCGCCAAACCGCCAGCTCGACCACCACCCCGCAGAAGAAGACGCAGACGACCACGAAGACCCTGACCCCCGAGGTGCTCTGATGCACCCGCAGCTTCCCGGTATCCGCCTCGAATGGCCGCGCCCGGTGCGCGGCGCGGCCCGATGGGTGTGGTCGCGGCCGTGGGCGCGGCGCCTGCTGATTCTGGTCGCCGTGTGGCATCTGGTCGGTGCGATCATGTTGGTCCTCGCACCGACCGCCGAGGCGGCCGACGGCGCTGCGAGCAGCACTCTACGCAATCTGTTCGGCTGGATGAACATCAAGGATTCCCACGGCATTAACTCCGCCGACTACTACCTCTCGATCGACGAAGGTGGAGCCACCAGCCCCATCAAGGCGGTGTGGGCCTGGATCATCAACCTGGAGTACAACGCCTACCGCGGCGTGGTGATGATCGCGATCTGGTTCATCAAGCAGGCTCTGTCGTTCAAATGGCTCGACATCGTGACCAGCCCCATCTCCGACATCGCAGACGCGGTCACCTCGCTGACCGGGCAACTGCACATGCGGCCGCTGATGCTCACTCTGGCCGGTCTTGCGGTGGCGCTGTGGCTCTTTCGCGGACGCTATGCCACCGGCCTCTACGAGCTGCTGATGTCGCTGATCATCGCCGCCGGCGTGCTGGGGTTCCTGGCCAACCCGGTCGCCACCCTCGCCGGAGACGACGGACTGATCTCCAAGGCCAAGGACTACTCACTCGAGGTAGCCACCGGCATCGGCAACGACGGAAACACCAACGGAAACCCTGACGCCCAAATCGACGATCTCACAGGACAACTCACCGACACATTCATTCGCCAGCCCACTCAACTACTCAACTTCGGTCGCGTCCTGGACACCTCGAAACAAGACGGCGCCGCCGCGTGTGTCAAAGCCTTCGACGAGGCCTACCTGAAAAAGCCCCCCGAGCGCTCGACCCTCGGGGAGATCCGCGACAGCGTCGAAGACATCCCCCTGGTCGGCGGCGCAGTCGACAGCGTGCTGCCCGGCGGCGACGACGCCAAAGCCCGCGTCCGCGACGCGGTCGGCAAATGCCCCGGGGGCGAACAAATGAAGGACTACGCCGAGAACCCCGGACCCGAACAGGCCATTGCCTCAATGTTTTTGATACCCGCGGCAGGTCTGGTCTTCCTGTTCGCGCTCTACCTCGCCGGACGGGTGGTGCTGGCGACCGTGGTGGCGTTGTGGAACGGAGTGAAGCTGATCCCAGGCGGACTGCTCGGCATCGCACCGATGTTCCGTACCCAACTGATGCGATCGCTGGCCGATGTCGCTATGGCGTTGCTCCAGGTGTGTTTCGCGGTCATCTTCACCTGCGCCTACTGCATCATCATCACCTCGGTGTTCGACAAAGACGACGTCCAGCTGATGGCCACCGTGCTCATCGCCGACGTCCTGATCCTCATTGCTCTGGTGATGTTCCGCAAAGGCATGCTCGGATTGAACAAGTGGTCCGACCGACTCACCGAGATCATGTCGCGGCGACCGGGCGCATCGCCGGTGGCCGTGAAACAGAAGACCGCACCGTCGGCGCACGAGATGCTGGCCCGCGCCCAGGCCGTCAAGCACGGCTACAACACCGCCAGAAAGGTCGGGGGCACTGTCGGCAAGGTGGTCTCCGGCGGCGGGCAGGCCGTGGCCGCTGTCGGCACCGGCGGAGCGTCGGCTGTCGCGGCGACGGCAGCCAAGATCGGCGCCGAGTACGCCGCCACTCAAACCGCGGCGGCCGTGGCCGCCAAGTTGGGCGAGTCCACATCAGGTGCGCGCACCGCCGACGATGTTCCTGCCACCGACGCCCCTGCAGCGTCGTCGGGTCCTGCTCCTGTCCCCATGGGCACAGGAGGGGGTAGTGCAGCGTCGAGCCCCGACGACACCCGCCGACGCTCACAGGCGCTGTATGAGACCGTCACCAAGGTTCGCGACATCCAGAACCGCCCGCTCACCCCTACCGGTACGAGCGCTCCGCCGATCGCCTCCGCCCGCGGCGCAGTCTCTGCGGCTACTCGGCCCTCCGACGCTCGTTCGGCCACCGACCGCGTTCGCTCGCTAGCCGAGGACAACCGCAGCTTCCGTCCGCGAACATCGGCTGATGGCACGCAAGTCTGGGTGCCCACGCCCCGCGCAGCGGGTTCTCCGTCCCCACGGCGGACGCCGGCGCCGCCTGCACCGACTCCGCCGGCACCTCGGCCGGCGTCGCCGGCGCGCGATGCCGCCCGTCGAGCCGGTGGCCAGGTTGGTGGGCCACAACCCACCAGCGTTCGCTGAGCGAGGGCGGCCGTGACAGTCACCACCGCGCCTGCACCGCCCACGCCAACACGCCCACCCGCCCCCGACGCTCCGGGGAAGCGTCGGTGGTGGTTGTGGCTGCTCGCTGTCGTGCCGGTCGTGTTCCTACTGCCGCCATTGATGCTGGTGATGATGGTCGGCGGCAGCGGCGGCGCCTGTGGGCCGATCCCGACACTTGAGTTGGCTCCGGGTGGGGCACAGATCGCCGGCCTCAACCCGCAGCAGACGCGGATCGCCGCGACCGCGGTCGGCAGGGTCGCGGCCCGAAAACTGCCGGCCAAAGCAGCGATCATCGTCATCGCGGTCGGACTCGACGAATCCGGTCTGAGGAACCTGTCCAATCCTGCTGAGCCCGAGTCGATGTCGCTACCCAACGACGGCGTGGGCTACAACGGCAGGTCGATCGGCTACCTCCAGCAGCAACCGCAGTGGGGATGGGGCACCCCGCAAGAGCTGATGAACCCGGCGATCGCCACCGACAGGTTCCTCAACGCCCTACTCAAACTGCCCAACTGGCAGGGCATGGACCCCGCCCAAGCAGGCCACGAGGTACAGGGCAACTCCACCGGCGCTGAGGCCTCTCGGGAATACATGGGGCAGGCAACCAAGATCGTTGCCGCGCTGTCCGACAACTCGCAGGTCACCGACTATGTGGAGACCGTCGGTAGCGATGCAGCTGCGGCGGTTCCGGAACAGAGCGCGTCGCCGGGCACTCAGGTCAAGCCGATGAAAGACGGTACCTACCAGGTGTCGTCACCGTTCGGTCCGCGCGGCGGCGAACAGCACCAGGGGATCGACCTGGCCGCTCCGGTCAACACGCCGTTCTACTCCGTCGCTGACGGCACGGTCGTCGACGCCGGCCCCGCCAGCGGGTTCGGGCAGTGGATCGTTCTCAACCATCAGATCGACGGCAAACTGTTCGCTACCGTCTACGGCCACATGTATCCCGATGGCGTCCTCGTCAAAAAGGGGCAGAAAGTCACCGCCGGGCAGCTCATCGGCAAAGTCGGAAACAACGGCCAATCCACCGGTGCGCACCTGCATTTCGAGGTGTGGGATGGCGGGCACCGCGACTTCGACGGCGGCCACGCCATCAATCCCGCCGCCTGGGCCACCACCGGCACCAACCCCAGCGGCACCGCCGCTCCCGGCAACGGCAACACAGCCCCCGGCGGCGGGGCGTGCCTCCCACAAGCACCGGTACCCGGCAGTGCCGACATCGAGGGATTCCGACCCGGAGGACCGGCCGGACCCAACATCGTCGCCGCTGCTGCCTCTCAGATGGGTATCCGCTACTCCTGGGGTGGTGGCGACCTCAATGGACCCACCAAGGGAATCAGTGATGACGGTGGCGCCGGCGATGCGCACCAGGACTACGCGATTCCCGGCTGGGACTGCTCGGCGCTGGCCCGCTACGCGGTGCACAAAGCGACCGGCAAGACCATCGCCCGCACCTCCCAACCGCAGTCGACCGGAGGCATCCCGGTACCAGACGAGGCACACGCCGAGCCTGGCGATCTGGTCTTCTTCGGCGGCGAGGGCGTCGCCACGCACGTCGGGATCTACATGGGTGGAGGGAAAATGGTCAACGCCCCTCAGTCAGGCACCAAGGTCCGTATCGACAACATCCACAACGGTTTCTCCAAACCCATCACCTTCCGCCGCTACCACTAACCCGCACAACACAACCGAAAGCCTTGGGGGCCTTCCACATGAAACGACCACTGGCCATCGCAGCCACCATCGTCGGCGCCGTCGCGTTGATCGCCGCTGTACTAGTTCTTGCTGGCGCCTTCACCGACGACCCGACAACCCCGGACACTCAGCCCCCGGCCGCGTCCTCACCGGTCACCATCGCACCAGGACAGGACCCACGCACTGACGCCAGCGGCACCGCCTCGGCTCCACCGCGATTCGCCGAACCGTTCACCGACGTCGACCCGGCCGACCCAATCGCGGTCATGCGCACCGGACTCGAAGCGCTGTTCACCTACCGACCCGGCGAGGACGCCACACAACTCGCTGCCGCCCGCCGCGCCGAACCACTGCTCGGGCCCGCCGGTATCGACGCCGGATTCGCTTCCCTGGCCCCGATCACCGGAGCCCAATGGCGCCAGTGGACGAACGACCGCGCCACCGTGACACCGATCGTGTCGATCCCCGCCAGCAACGACAATCCCGACACGCCAACCGCGGTGTCGCGCATCGTCACCATCACCCACCAGGTGACCGACCCCGCAGGCCGTCCGGCCGGGCGCCCGCCGAGCCCGTTCGCGGTGTACACCACCGTCAGCAAAGACACCACCGGTGCCTGGCGCATCACTAGACTCTCAGTCCAGCAATGACCGCCGACGACAACGACCATGACCACACACGAGAGGCACCCGCGATGAGCGAGGACACCGAACTGACCTGCGACTGGTGCGTTCTGTACTCCATCGCCCAACCTCGCACCGTGAGCTACGGCATCACCGTGCGGGACTGCTGTGCCGGCACCAACATCGACTACCTTCTGTGCGATCAGCACTGGGCGATCCTGCGCGATCAACGATTTCCCGCCGAATGCCCCCGCTGTGGCGACCTCGCCGCCACTCTCGACGACATCGTCACCACCGTGATGCCCCTAGGCGACTACGAAAGCAGCGAACTGTCTCCCGACACCGCCCAATACCCCGCGCCGGCCAACGCGACCGCAACACTGCTGCGGACAGATACCGACCTGCCCAACGCGCTGCGCGCGGTCACCCAAGTCACCACGCACTATTCGAAGGCCGATTCCGACGCACCAGAGGCATCGGCAACCGACTCCTCGGCAGCAGAGCTCACCCCGGACTACGACTACGTGACCATGGCCGAGGAGATCTGGCTCTATCGCCGCGAGCAGCAACGTCTCGACGTCGACTACGAGCAGTACGGCCGCCACATCGATGACCTGTCCAGCCAACTCCGCGAGGCCACCGCTATCAACGATGCGCCCGCGGCGCAGTATCTCGATGCGCAGCTCGCGCATTGGCACCAGCAACGCCAACTCGCCCAGGACTACGCCCACGACTCGCTCAAACACGACCGGCAGGCGTTCGCGATCTGGCGGCAGACCAGCGACGGCCAGTTCTTCACCGACTGGGTCACACGCGCTTTCACGATCACCACCTGGATCGCCGACGTCGACGAACGCTGGCATCAGCGTTGGCAGGAACTCCTCGACGACACCATCACTGCCGAGGAACGCGCCGCGCACGACACGGGCATCTGGATACCCCGCACACGCCGCCATACAGTGCTGCGATATTTGCGTGATACCGCGGTGGTCACCACCCTGGTGGGGCTCGTTGTCGCGGCCCTGCTAGGTCCGGCCTGGCTTGCGCTGGCCGCCGCGGGCGCGGTGGCAGCCGGTTACAGCATCTTCTCCGCGAGAGACACCGCCTGGGAGTCTCTCAACCGCGCGGCCGCTCGGCAGTCGCGTGCACAACGCGTTGAGCGCTTCGGGTTCGACCCTCTCGACGAGCCGGATCGGCCCGCCCCACGATGGTCGGTCGAGCCCAACCCGATTGGCTACGTGGTGACACTTCAAACCGCGGCGACGACGGCGTTTGAGAGCCATCCGCGACCAGACGCTCTCCCCGAGCTGCACTATCCGGTGGTGGCTGCCACCTACACAGTCCCCGAAGGGATGCGCGAACTCCTGGCGTCCCTTGCTCCGCCTGCGTAACACGCAGGAGGGAGCCGGTCGCCGCCCATGCGGTGACACGCCCGTAGCCAGGTAAACCGCACGTCTATTGGGGGAGCCCCGTAGTACGATTGTGCATATATTTGTTCTTGATAAATGGCTTGTATGTTCGCGTAGCCGCGGAGGGGGCAGTGAGATGACCGTCGCGAAGGGGTCACGACGCCGGCTAAGCCGGGCGACAGCAGTGGGCGTTCCTGCCGCGTGCCTCAGCCTCGTCATCGCTGTGTTCGCGACCTTCCTCATGCCCGCGGCATCCTCGGCGGCGCCGAGCTGCCCGAAGGTGGCAGTGGTGATGGTGCCGGGCACCTGGGAGACCACACCCACCGCCAGTCCGCATCAAGCGACGGGATGCTCAAGCAGATCACCGACCCCATCGCGGCGAAATACGGTGCGGCAGTCCAGATCATCTACACCCCCTACACCGCGGATGCGTTCCGTACAACGACTTATGGTGCGTCGAAGGCCGACGGTGTGCGCGCACTCAATACTCAGCTGTCGAAAATCACGGCCGCCTGCCGGGCAATCAAGGTCGCGTTCGGCGGCTTCTCCCAGGGTGCCGACGTCGCCGGTGACGTGGCCAGCAATATCGGTAACGGCAAGGGCCCCCTCGAGCCAGATCAGGTCCTGGCCGTAGCGCTGCTCGCCGATCCGAAGCGGGGCACAGCCGGCGAGGTCGGTGTGGGACCGCAGCCGGTGGGCACCACCGGCATCGCCGGGCCCCGCCAACAGGGGATGGGCGCCCTGGCAGGAAAAGTGGCCACCATTTGCGCCCCCGCCGGCCCCGGCCGCAGTGCAGACCTGTACTGCGGTGTCGACGCCAAACGCGACGGCCTACTGGCCAGCCTCGGGACCATCCTCAGCCAGAGTGGGGCCACCCCCACCGGCCCCACCCCCGACTCGACCACAAGCGGGCCTGGTACCGCCGACGAGCTGGCAACATCGCTGACCAGCAACCTCGATTCGGAAGCTCTGGGCGGCATCAGCACCACGCATGCCGACCTCACCAGCGCAGCCACCCCGGCCGACGGTTCGGTCAACCCCAACCAGCTGGCCCAGACGGCATCGACCCTCGTCGACACCCTCTCCCCGCTCGTCGATATCGCTACGTCGGTTGCCGGAGATCCTGGACTGGCCCAGCGGCTCGGATCAGCACCCGCAAACTCACCCGAGCACGCAGCGTCCACCGTGCTCGGCGCGGTCAACAAGGCCGATCTCTCCCAAGCCGTGGGCACAGCACGTCAGCTCGCACAGACCGCCGGCCAGCTCAGCACCTCATCGCTCCCGGCGAACACTCCCGAGGCCCAGCAACTGACCTCCACCGCCAAAGGCCTGTCCAACCAGATCGCACCAGTCGCCGCCACCCCCGCTGACACCCTGACTACCGCCAGCAACGTCCTCGCCGTGCTGCAACCCCAAGTCCTCGTCGACCAGCTCACCAACGTCGCCAGCGGCGTCGGCGGCATGGCTGCCAACCTGCCCAAGATCATCGCCAACTTGCAGGCCCTGCCCGCGCGGATCGCCGCCGCAGACATCGACGGAAGCCACCGCATCGCAGGCGAACTCAACAACCTGTTCCGGCCTCTGGTGGCCATGGCCGCCCAGATCGACTTCAAAGCCGCCTCGCAAGTCCTGGCCATGATCCCCGACCCGTACGGCTACACCCAGATCGCCGCGATGGTGCTCTCGATCATCGGCAACGTCGACATCGTCCGCCTGGCCAACGACATCGGCCAAGCACAGGAAGTCGCCTGGGCCGCGCTCAAAAACCCGACCGCGCTGGCAGGACTCATCCCGATCGGCCTCGACATCGCATCGGTAGCCAGCGGCATGCTCACCGGCACCGCGGCCAAAACCGACCCCCAACTCCTCGGTCAGCCCACCGAGGTGTCGTCACAGACCGCCACTTTGATCCAGGGCGCCCAGACCAAGAACCTCGCCGGCCTCGCCGGATCGCTGACCGAGCTGGCCACCTCCAGCAACGCCAGCGACCTGACGAAGCTGGTCTCCCAAGGGCTCGACGCCGCAGCGTTTTTCGGCTCACAGTCCCACGTCAGCTACGGCAACCTCACCGTCGACAAGCACGGCCGCAGTGCCACCCAATGGCTCGCTGACTGGATCAACCAGCGGATCGCCACCGTCGTCGGAGGGACCAGCGTATGAGCACCAACAGCCGTCACACGCCTAATCCCGGTCGGCGCCTGGCCGCAACCCTGTTGTTCGCCGGAATCGCCGCCGTCCTGACGCTCGTCAGCGCCCCCCACCCGTCTGCGGACGCTCACGCGCTCAACCCGCCCCGAGTCCCGTGCCATCCCGGCACTCAGTACATCTCCGGCGGCGGCTGGCACCCCGGCTACGTCTTCGGTGCGCGCTGCGAGCCCATCCATGCACCCAACAACCCCAACGCTTTCAAGCACCGCAACTGAACCGCTTCGTCGCCGACCCGAACTGGAGGTTTCCGCTATGGCCACCACCGCAGAACTGGTGCTCGCCGACATCCTCGATGTCGGACCCGACGACGAGGTCGACCTCACCAGCTTGGCCCGCGAACTCGCCGACACCGGTATCGATCCCAGCGATCCAGCCAACGAGCACCTCATCCTCACCGCCGCCGAAGCCCACACCTACACAGGCCTCACCAGCGCCCGGATCGCCTGAACGTCACCCGGAGGACCCTCAGCCATGACCTCTCTTCACAGCACCATCCCCGGCGCAGACCCCACGTCCGCGCCCGGACGCACCACGCAGCCCCAGGGCCGACGAGGCACACTCGCCGTCGCAATTGTGGCCCTGGTGTTCGCCGTCCTGATTGTCGGCACCGGAATCGGTCTGGCGCGTGCCGACGACGCCCCGAGTGCTCCCGGCGACGGACCCACCGACAAGATCGGCGTGCTCACCATCAGCCACGTCACCACCGACGGGACACCGGTGGAGAACTCGGTGATCCAGTTCGAACGCGTCAACAACACGACTACCACGACCCCCAGTGCCACGACCGATCCCAGTCCGACGACCACCACGCCGCCGACATCAGCAGTCGAACCTTCGACACGCACCGACAATCCCTCGGAGGCAGCAACTCCCGCGCCGCAACCGGCGAGCGTGCGACTGCCGATCGGCACCACCTTCGATCTGATCACCGGCAAAGAGCCCATCGTGCTCGCGGTACCCGAAGGTGACTACACCCTCACCCAACTCGGAATCGTGGCAACCGGCACGAACAGCGAAACCGGCCCCACCGCTGACAAGGTCACCGTCCACGTAACCGCCGGTAAACAGGTCGACGGCAAGCTCACCGACCGCACGCCCGCCAATCCGTCAACGTCCACCGAACCAGCCCCGGGCAACTGATGCGCCGCCTGATACGCCTAGCGATCGCCGTCGCCGTAGTTCTTGGCCTCGGAATGGGAACCGGATTCATCGACCCGCACAACCCCACCGACGCGATCACCCGCTACTTGTCAGTCCTGTCCCCGGCATCTGCCGACATCCCACCCCCGACCACGGACCCAGTCGACGCCGCTCACATCCAGGCGCTCCTGCGCACTGCCTCAGTAGTTCCCACGATGAACGAAGAACCCGGCTACCAGCGGTCATGCCGCAAAGGCAAAGGGTGCGTGTTCGGCCCGGCCTGGACCGACGACTCGGATGCGGCGTTGTCGCACAACGGATGCGACACACGCAACGACATCCTCAGGTCACAGCTCACGCACGTGCAGCTCGACCCGAAAACCCGCGGCTGCACAGTCCTCTCCGGCGTCCTGGACCCCGACCCCTACACCGGCGCGGTCCTCCAGTTCCGCAAAGGCACCACCAGCAGCGACATCGAGATCGACCACGTGTTCCCGCTCGAGGCAGCCTGGCATGCCGGCGCCCACAACTGGCCACTGGCCAAGCGGGTCAGCTTCGCCAACGACCCCAGCAACCTGTTGGCCGCCGACGGCTCGGCCAACAGCGCCAAAGGCTCCAAACCCATCGCCGAATGGCTACCACCCAACCCTGACTACGTATGCACCTACATCGCTACCTATCTCCGGGTCGCCGTGAACTACCAGCTGCCCATCACCACCGCCGATCAGGGCACTGCCCAACGACACTGCTGACCACCGCAGGAGAGCTGATGATCACTACTCCCCATACTCAGGACCTCGACGCCCTGCGCTCCTGGCTGCGGTCTGCACTGTTCGTAATCGTCTCCGTAGGAGGTCTTTTCGGATTCGGTGCGGTGAGCTTCGCCGAACCGTGGCAGAGCCTCGCCGCGCTGATGATCTCTGGTGTCGTGATGGCCGTTGCTGCGCTGATAGCGGCGGCAGCATTCGGAAACAAGCCGCTTCTCGCGCTGCTACGTCCCGCCGCCGTGTGGTTTCTGACCCTCGCGTCATGGGTCAACGCCGTCGCATCGGTGTCCTGGGCGCTGTACCTCACGATCGTGATCCTGTGCACCGCGCTCGTCGCTGCGCAGGCAATTCTTCGTCATCGGGTCCGCCGCTGCGAGGCAGTGGCGGCGTGGTGACGTCGGGCGCTCACCAGGGCGCAGCCAGCACAAGACCGAACAAACCACAGGAGAGCGCCATGACCACCACAACCGCCCACAACCGCGGCCTGCGCCGCACTGCGACCGCAGCGCTGCTCGCCGCCTCGATCGCCACCGGACTCGGCACGGCCATCGCCGCCCCGGCGACGGCCGCGGTGACCCCGATCGGCACCGTCGACGGCCACCGCGCATTCGGCATCGGACCCCACGACAGCGCCGCACAATGTGCGCCGACCGCCAACCGGTTGACCAGCTTCGGCGCCAAGAAGTTCGGCCCCCGGTTCGGAACCTGCTACCGCGCCGGCAACGGCCAATGGTGGGCCATCAGCCCCTGGTCGGCATAACCCCATAGAGACCCCTCCGGTCCGTGACATGGTCTGGCCCCCAACTAGGTCAACGCGGAACGGAGACGAGGAAGCTCGGGTGGCTCCCGCGCCGTCCTGGACGACGACAGCGCGGGCCCGGCCCCCAACCGCACCGGCTGTGCACCGCACAGGACGCGAAGCGGGAGCCACCCGAGCCTCGGCCCTCGGACCCCCAATGCATCCCACCCGACGACCTTCTGGAAGGCGAACGCCATGACTGCCACAACCGCCCGCAACGTGCTGGCCGAGCTACTCGACCTACCCGACGGCCACGAAGTCGACCTCGGCGGCTTGGCTCGCGAACTCGAGGACGCAGGAATCGACATCGCCGATCCGGACAACACCGACCGCATCCTCACCCTCGCCGAGATGTACCAGTCATGACCAACACGCCCCGCCCCGACCCCTCCGACGCCCGACCGATCGCCTACTCCGCTGCACCCGAACCCGAACCCGCCACCGTGTCCTACAGCCGCGGCCCGACACCTACCGCCGAGTTCACTCAGCCTGAACCGCACCAGCCAACTGCGGCGCCGACCCCGCCGTGGCTCACCCCAGACCCACCCCGCGACGACTACCGCATCGAGCCGGAACCAGCGCGGCTGGGCTTGTTTGTCGGACACCCGGGCAGTTTCGCCGCCGGGGTCGCGGTCACCGCTGTAGCGGTCGCACTGACCGTCTGGCTCGCGGTGTACTGCGCCAACTCCGTACTCGCCCAGATCGAACCCACCAGCGCCTGGTCCCGTCTCCCGCTACCTGTGGGTGAAGCGATCGGCTGGTCAGTGGCCGGGGTCGCCACCGCGGCCGGCCTGCTCCTGGGGCTGATGGCCACCGTCGAACCACCGCGCACCTACTACCGGTGGATGGTGGTGCTACTCACCGGCGTCGCGATGGCCACGGTGTACACCGCCACTGGGGAACCGTTGTGGCAGCACGCGATAGCCCCCCTCGTGGTGGTGCTGGTGGCGGCGATCGCCACCAGCACCGGCATCGGACTGGTTGGGTCCGATCGCACGCTACGCACCCTTAACCAGCGCACTCACGTCCAACCGGGCTCGCCGGCACATACCTGGCAGACACATCGATAAGCCAAAGGAAGGAACGGCGATGCGGCACAACCGCACTGGTCGATCTGAACCGGTCACTGATGTCTGTGGCGTCCTTACCGGGCTAAGTGCAGCCATCGGCAACTTTGAGCCCGCGCAGGTGTTTGTGGCCATCCGGTCCTGGAAGAACGCGGACTGTTTCGTCGTGCCCAGCCGCGATCCGGACAACAACCCCATCCCGCCTGAGTGGGCCGGTCGTACCGGTGTGGTGGTCAACGATCGCGCCGAGGTCGTGGTCATGCGACGCACACTCACCGACCCGGAATACGACTACCGCCGCCAACAGACAGGCGGACATGCTCTGTCCAGCTGTGTCGAGGAGCTGACCGAGTATCTGTTCGATGTGCGGTTCGACGACGCTCCCGACGCCACGGTGACTTTGTCGCATCGATGGATGGTTCACTGCGACAGCACCACAGACACGCAATACGCAGCCGTCGGAGCTGCACGGTGACCCCCGCCACCGCCGCATGGGGTCCGCGCTCGTGGTGGTTTCGCCTTGCCGACCACGACGTTGATGAGCCTGTCCACACGCAGGTGCGGCTCCGGTGGATTCGGCACTGGGGTATTGCGGCACTTCACGGAGCGGTGTGCGCGGCGATATTGATGGTGGGGCTCTATGCACTGACCCAGATCGGTGCCCCGCCCGTCGGGCCGGTGCTGATCGCGATCGGCAACCTTGTTGCCGCGCTGCTGGTGTTGGGTGTGCTGTTGGCGGTGGCCACGACCACGGCGTCGTATGCGGTGGTGTGGCTGATCGAGACCGTGCGCGGGCAGTGTCCGAGACCGATCGGGGTGGCCGCCGTCGGGGTGGCTGGGGCTGGTACCGGACTGTCGGTGGTGGCGTCGGCTCACGGTGTTCCCGCCGTTACCCGGTGGCTGTCGGGCGGATTCGCCGATCTACGTACGGCTGGGGCGGAAGGAAGTGTCTCGCACACTGCGATGTCTGCCGAGGTGGTCTTCCAGTTCGCTGCGACGGCGCCGTGGCTGGCGATGGCCACGGTCATCGCGGCGACCATCTGGCACGGCCCGCACAGTGGCCCCGCGGAGAACCGGGCCATGAGTGGGCGGCTGGACTACCGCACTGTCGATGCCACCGGCTATCTACCGGCGACGCTGGTCGATCAGTACCGACGCCCCAAGCGTGGCAACGCTAATGGATAGCATCGGGCCACGTGCGGTTGCGAGTAGAGACCTCACCCACAACAAGCCAGCGGCTACGCCGGACACGGCGTTGGCAGGATCACCGATGACCGTCGGCGGGCAGCAGGCGCCACTTCCCGCTGCGCTCGAGCGGCGCGCCGAGGAACTGACCGTCGGGGACATCCTCCTCGACGGCCCCGAGCCTGCTCACGTCACCGCGATCCACACGCTCACCGACACCGCCACGGGTGCGGGATTCGTGCGCATCACCGCCCGCCACCACGGTGTCTACGGCGAGACCGAGGCATTCACCCTCACCGAACGCACCACCACCGTGCGTCTGATCGCCCTCCACGACGATGGCAGCGACGTCGACATCGACGGCGACGAAATTCTTGACGTCAAGACATCCTCTCGACATCTGAATGGGTAGGCTTACCAGCACTTCTCACATATCAGGTTCGCCCGCAGTATCGCGTTCCCGACAGGCCCGGCAGCCGAGGAGGTCCCAGACCCGCTCGGCTGCCGGGTCTCCTGCGTTCACGGCCTGGACCGCCGCCGGCCGGCCGAACCCACCCACGGCCGATCTACCCGAGCAGGGGGAGTGGTGCTGTTGCTGCGGGGCCACCGACCTACCGCTGGTGGCCGCGCTGTCGGTGGTCTCCCGCAAGTTCACCGACGCCGAATCCTGGGTGTATGGCGGGGGACTGGTTGTGCGCGGCGTGCGGATGGGCCTACAGCACAGCCGAACTGCGCCGCAGCGTCTACCTTGTCGATCAGCATTGCCCCGCTCGCACCGTCGTTGAGCGCACCGAGCTGGGGGAGTTGCTGGCCGCCGGCCCGCTACCGGTCGACCGGATGGCGGTGGTGCCGGTCCGTGGTCGCCGCCACATCCTCCCGACCGCACGGTGGGGGCATGTCTGCACCGACGACACGGCCATCCGGTGGGATGATGTCGCGGTGGCGTTGTTGACCGCTCTGCGATGGCTACGCACCCTGCCCGGGGTGCGTGCGGCCATGCTCACCGACCCCACCCCGCCGATGACGCTGATACGCGCCCTGCCGGCTGACCAGTGGCCCCAGCTGCTCACCGCCTGGGACGCTCTGACGGTGTGGCGCACCCACCCTGGGGCGTGGTGGGACGCCGCGATCGCCCTGTCCACACCAGTCGGTCCGGCCGCGACGGCGAGGCGGGCCGGGTGAGCACGACCGACGAGGGGTCGACGCCGACCATGCGATGGCGGGCCGCGGTCCCGGAACTGCCGGCGCTGACCGACCCGGCCGCGATCTGCGCCGAACGGTTGTTGCTGCTGGTGCACTACGACCTGGATTGGGACTCCTGGATCGGCGATCACCGTCACCGCTACTGGGACGAGCTGCTCCCGGCCCGCGTACGGGCGGCGACCTACCGCGCCGACAGCCTGGCCACCTGGTGGTCCCTGTTGGCCCAAGCCCTCCCCATCACGGTCACCGACCGGGCGCGGCGCCTCGAGGTCGCCCAGCTACTTACCGAGCCGTCGGCGCCGGTGCTCAACCTGCTCCGCGACCAGCTACCCGCCCTGATCCTGCGGGTCCGGATCATCACCGAAACCGTCGCCGACAACCGCCGCGCAGCCGCCGAATCCGCACAGGCGGGGGAGGGCTGATGGGGCAACCGTTGATCAGTGCGGTGTTCGATCTCGACATCACCGCCACGACGTCGATCGTGCACCGCGACGACACCCGCAACGCAGCCTCGATCGAGAGCCTGTTCCGCCGTGAGAAAGTTCTGACCCCGGCCGGACAGGTGGCGGTGGTGCCGATCATCTCCGGCAACGCCTGGCGCGGCATCCTGCGCCGCACCGGCGAAACACTCCTCGCCGAGGTCCTCAACTACGAGGGCCAGCTGACCCCCGCGGCCGCGCACTTGCTGCGTAACGGCGGGTTCCTGCGCAAATCAACCCGCGAGATGACCCCCGAACAGGAACGCGAACTCAAGACCCTGGTGCCGCTGATCGGGCTGTTCGGTGGTGCGGCGAACGCGCGAGTCATGTCCGGGAAACTGGTGGTGTCCAAGGTCGTTCCGGTCACCGCTGACACCCTGCACTTACTCCCCATCTCACCCCCGGATGGCGTGGCGATACCGGCGTCGGTGCATACCATCCTTGGCCAGGAATCCACCAGCCACAGCAACGACCTATCCGCCGCTGCCACCGTCGACGGCGAGGCCGGCGAGGGGTACAGCCCTATTCGCCTCGACACCGAAACCCTCATCGCCGGCACCCGCCTGTCCGGACAGATCCGCCTCACCCACGCCAGCCCGGTTGAGTACGCGCTGCTGGCTGACATCCTCGAGCACTTCTCCACCCACGGCCACCTTGGCGGCCGCACCGGCGCCGGCCACGGCCGCATCACCGCCACCATCACTCAGTCTGGCGCTAGCGCGCCTGTAACCCCCGACTGGCGCAGCGTCGTTCGCACCGGCCGCGACGACGCACTTGCTGCGCTCAACCAGCTCACCTGAACGAGCGAGAGGTGCGCGAGTTCGCGATGATCACGGCGCCCTAGTTAGTGCCGCCTCGAGATCGTTGTATCGATAGAACTCCGGCTCCAAAGGGTCCCACGCTGCGCGAACGTCAGTCAGGAATGTGCGGAAAAGCTGAACTCGACCTGATCCTAGGTGGGCGGTTTCCGCGAGCAGTGAAACACTCCTCGGCGGCATGCCCACTGCCAATCGACACTCTCCGTTCGCGGCCCAAACCGAAAGTGCCTGTTGCAGATCGGGGATAGTCAGGTACTGCGAGTGGATCTGAAGAACCTCACCGGCGCGCTCTCCTGCCCTGAAGTTGGCGGCGCTCCGGAGTAGAGCGAGGATGTGAGGAACGAAGTACGCCGATGGCCGGGCAGACATGACCAAGACCTTGTGCTGCTCGCTCAACGACTCGAAGCGCTGCTCCAGCTGGCTCATCTGTCCGCGGGCAAGGGCGTTGCCGACGAGCGAAAGAACACCGATCGCGGTCGGCTCGAGGGTGTCCCATGGTGAGTAGGTGACCTGTGGGATCAAAGTGCTGACGTGTGCAGTCAAAGAGGCGTCGAGCATCGCCCAGAAGTAGTCCTTGTCGCCGAGTCTGCTGAGGGCTCGGCGTTGTGTCTCTATGTCGGAGCGGCGGTACCGATCTTGGCACCTTTGCATCGCTTCGCGAACAAGTACCCGATCGCGCTCCGCGATTGCGGCGAGGACATGAGCACATCGATCGGCGTATGCGCTCACAGGCAGCTTTCCGCCGACATCTAGTTCTCCAACAGCATGTTTGGCTGCGAGGGTAGCAATATTGCGGCGGGTGTTGGTACGCACACGATCGTAGAACAGGCGCTGGATATGGGTCGGAGTAGACGTCGAGAATCCTGGATCACAGGTGTAATCCTTGAAGACGTCGAGGATCTTCTTTCCCTGCGTGGGTGGGTGAATGAGTAGTGCGTCGAGTGCAACCGAGAGGTTTGCGCGAGCTACGTCAGGCAGGGGTTCGTATGGCGCATTGAGACCGCGAAGCGATGGGTGCACGCACAGGTTTCGGTCTTCGCGGATGCGTTCCAGTGCACGTTTATCCACGCTGTCGATAAGTTCTAGGAGTTGAGCACTATCGAGTAGCTTGTTCTCGATCCTCTGCATTGCGATGGTGCCCTGGGGGGTTAGGCCGTGGGCCTGAGCCTTCTCAATCTCCTCCTCTCGGAGATCGATGGCGTCTCTGTCGCCGTCGTCTGCCAGGGACCCGATCTTGGCGATGAGATCGGTGGTCACGGCTGTCCACGTGATGGTGATGCTCGCGCGTACAGCACCGCTGTTGTAGCACTGCCACGCCTCGGTGGCGAGTGTTCTGGTTTCTGGGTTCCATACCTCTTGGATCTGGGCATCGACCGCAATCACTCTCGTAACCCCTCGCAAAGAGACATATCCAGCATGCTGCGGGGGAGTCTATCCGGGTACTGATCTGGTCCTGTAGGTCGACGATGAGGCCGGTCAGCTCGTGGTGTGCTCGACTGGCCTCACGGGCGTTGGCATCCTGGGCGGATGTGGACTTGGATTCATATTGACCGCAACGCCCTCGGGCCGGAGTTGCACTTCGCCAACCGTCTACCCGCTCGCAGTGTGCAGCACCTCAGCACGTGACCGCCATGGGTCAGAGCGTGAGGATGCCGCTGCGAGTGACTGCCGAACTGCCGCACGGGGTGTGCTTCGGCACCCCGTGGGGCATCAGCCTCGACGGCCTTCTGGCCTCGGTGCTCTGGCACCGCCGCAAAGCCACCGCCGCCGCCCGCGGTGAGGTCCTCACCTACGACCCCCTCGCGGTGCCGGAAGACCTGGAGCTGCCCCTGGCCCGCTGCGATCTCGGCCAGCCGTGGCACTGGATGTGCACCTTCGCCCACACCGCGCCCGCCACCGCACAACCGGAGCCGCGGATGAGGTCGAGCCGCACCGATCATGCTGATCTGCAACGCCTCGCACCCTCGGTGCCCTCCACCGTCTCCGATACGCGCGGGCACTACCGCAAACGCCTGATTCCCGCCGTCGCCACGATCACCGCGACCGCGACGTGGCGGGCCGTCGGCGACCCCGAGAAGATCACCGAGCTGCTCGCCGAGGTCACCGAGATCGGTAAGTACCGCACCAGCGGCGAAGGCCGCGTCAGCTCATGGACCATCGAACCGGCACCCGGTGACGACGTCTGGTCGGCCGGCCACGAACACCATCCCGGCGTCCTGGGCCGCAGCACCCCGGCACAGTGCGTCGCCGAGCACCCGGACATCGCCCACGGGGGCCGTTCCCGGGTCGCGGTCCGCGCCCCGTACGCCCACCCCAGCCGCCACGCGATCGGCGCGTATCTGCCCGCACCCGACGAGGCGCAGTGGTGAGTGATCGCGGCGTGTGGCAATCGCCACCGCTGGCTGTGGCCACGTGCAAAGTCCCCGCCGGGCTTTGGCGACCCAGGGGCCTTGGGGTGAAGTCTTCGGAGGCACCTCACCTGACGTCCCGAGCCCCCGTGTTCTGCGGTGCACGCCCTTGCCGCCACGCTGCGCGGCCTGGTCGGTGGTTCGTGAGACTCTGTTCGGACCATTGAGAGAGAGGGTGCGGTGCGCGTGACGGAGAACGATGGCACGGTTCCACCGAGGAGTGGACCGGCGTCGGCGGGTGACGGTGAGCCCGCTGACCGATTGCGTTGGGGCTGGGCCGTTGTCGTGTTCACGGTTGGGCTGGGTGTCGCCACAGCGGGGTGTGCGTTACCGCTGATGTTCGGTGAGAAGTTCGGGGAGTGGCAGGGTATCTTGGCCAGCACGGTCGCTGCTGGTGGCATGACTGTGCTGCTGGCGGGAGTGCTGATTTGGATCGAACGCAAGATCGTCCAGCGCGTTCGTGTTGCCGCGGCGGAGGGTGCCACGGCAGCTGTCGAAGAGGGGACCAGAGATCTCCGGGAGAACGCCGCGCACCTCGCTCAACGCCTCGACGAGATCGACGACCAGCTGAAACAGCGTCGCGATCGGCGGGAATCCCAACGCGCCGAGATACTCGCCGAGTTGGGAGAGCGGCCGAGCTGGGACGTGTTGGAGTCCGTTGTGCGCGAGGCCGCCGATCTCAACGCTGTCGCAGACCGCGAGATCACCGCACCACTCACCGAAGACGTCGACGTGGACGCGCCACGGATCACAGTTCACCTGTCAAACTTCGCCCGAGCATCTGAGCCGCCCGGCTTCGGCTTTGACGATGCCGAGCCTGTCTTCTACATGACTGTGTCGGCTGGCAACAAGTCGGCCGGGGTGATGTGGGAACGAGATGAAACCCCGAGCGGCATGCTAGACGCGCTGGCTGCCGAGCTGACTCGGGAAGGTATGAACAGCACTGTGTCCATAGTTTCGGCATCGACAGTGTTTCGAAGCCTGAGAACTGCTCTGGAACAGGCTATTACGACGAGAAAAGATGCCAGTCCGTGGTTCACCGGGCGCATGATTGAACGCCTCGATGATGATTGGGTGGTCACTGACCAAGGGCTCGAGTCCCGATCGTTGCACCTCGTCCTCCGCAACCCGATCAGATACCCGGACCTCCGCCCAACCACGGAACCAGAACCACCCGTACCCGAGCCGCCGACGGGCGTCCCTCCCGACTTCTGGAAAGTGGCGGTAGCCCGTACCTACCACCACGCCCACATTCGTAGAAACCGTAGGGCGTTGGGCCCGCTCGGGTACCGCTGATGGATCTTCGGTAGGACCGGCGCGGATTCACAGTCGAAGAGACGAGGGCTGGTGACGTAGAGTGAAGCCGCAGATGGATGAGACACAAGGGTCTCTGGTCCACGCACAGTTGAAAGGACGCGTCGATGACGGCGCTAATGATGAGCACAGTTGATGCAGCACACGCGCGGTGCGCCCGCCTGGCGGTGGGTTTGCGTGAAGCCGATCTCGAGCAGCTCGCCGGTATGCCGGCGGGCAGCGTTGCCGGATGGGAGTCGGGACGACTGCCGGTCCCCGACACCGTTGATGAGCTGCTCGAGGAGATCACCGCGGCCGCGGCCGCGGAGACGGTCCGCCTGATCGAAGACGTCGCCACCACGGGGACGATCACCACGTTCGCCGGCAACGACGTCGTCGTCGCGCAGACCGATGGGCGTATCCGCCTCGAAGGAGTACATCGGGTGTGCGCCGGCCGTGCGGCGATGGCGGTGCCGACGGCGACGGTCGTGCGCCGCGACGTCGACGGCACCGAACGCCAGGCGTGGCTGCTGTGCGTGACCGCAGCCTGCGGGATCGGCCTGGGGCAGATGCAGCGCTGGTTCGATGTTCGCAAACGTGGCGTGCAGTACTGGATGTTCGGCGACCGTCCCGCGCCGGCGTCGGTGCTGGCCGACATCGCCGAGATCGCCGCGGCGGTGCGCGCACACATCGATGAACTCGCCGCCGACATCGATCCGGACGACCCGATCGTGTGGGTGTGTGCCACCGATGAGCAGATGGATCGCCAGTGGCCGGCGCGCGAGCAGCTTCCGTTGCCCACCCACCAGGTGTGCGCCGCGCGCGCCGCGGCCGGCGTTGACGGCGCGCGGCTGGTGTTTCTGCCAAGCTGAGTGTCGTGAGTTCCACGCGGACGGCCTACACCGGGCACGGGGTCATCGACCTCGAGGCCGGGCCGGTCGACGACGCGGCGATCAAGTCCGCGGGTCTGGTGGCCGAGAAGTTCTACGACGCGATGGAACAGACCCGTATCGGCGCCGACCTATCTGATCGGGTCGTCGAGGACGACACCTCCCGCAACCGTGCGGCCCGCGATCGTGATCGCGCGTTCCCCCGCGACACCTCGAGCGTCGATGATGACCGCAAACGGCGGCAGCTGCCCGCTCGCGGGGAGTTCCGCAGCGATCTGTCCTCGCGGCAACGCAAAGACCGCTCTGCGGCCAAACGTCGCGTCCATGAGACCGCCCCGCAGAGCCAGATACGTGAGATGAGTTGGGCGGTCCGTGATCCGCAGCGGTGGAAGCATCTGAACTCGTCGCTGCGTGCAGCGACCGGTGACGCCCAACAGTTGCCCGAGCGTGATCGCCGCTCGGTGCAACGCCTGGACCGGCTGATCCAAAGCTACGAACGCGACAGCGGCCGTGGGCATGTGGTGTACGCGGTCGTCGAGCTGCCCACCGACACCGCGGTCACCCGTCGTCGTGATGTGCCGGCCACGTTGCAGCCCGGGGCGCGGATCTCGTTTGACCAGTACACGATGGCCACTCACACCCTGCACGAAGCTGCTGCGGTGGCTGACCGCCGCCGCGCCGAGGGCGGCGGCTCAGGTGCGTCGACGGTGATCCTGGAGATCGAAACATCCCGAGGCATGTATCTGGGCCGCTCGGACAGTGTCAACGACACCAGCCACATCCTTCCCCGCGGGTTGGGGATGCGGGTGGCCGGCATTGACGAGCACGCCGACTATGCCCGCCCCGGAGGTCACGACTCCGCCCTGGTCGTGCAGCTGCGCGACACCCCACGCGATCCCGACTACCAGCCGCCGGTCACCGGCCGTCGACTGTTTTCCGACCGTCGAGCTGCTGCCGCCGCGCGTGCAGCGGCCCGAGACACCAAGGAGCCCTGATCATGTCTGCTACCCGCCCACCCAAAGATCTTCCCCCGATTCCACCGCGAAAGAAGAAGGGCGAGCCGCTGGGGCGTGGCCGGTGGAACGATGTGCTGATCGTGCACGACGATATCCGCTTCGGTATCAACAGCTTCCGCTCGGTCGAGCCCGGCGACCCCGCCGCCGACAACGAAACCCCTGAGGTGCCGCACATCAACACCGCCGCCTCCCGCCGCCGCAAGCGGTAACAGGGGGCCGCAGTACCGATGTCCGGCGGCGATGGTCTCGACCCCGGATTGGACCTCACCGCGCTGCGGGCGGTCCGCGGCCGACGTTCCGACGGTGCCGCGGTGCTAGCCCAGATCGCCGACTATCGCGATCGTCACGGCGGGATGTGGGTGGCCTGGTCGGGTGGCAAGGACAGCACCGTGGTGGTCGATCTGGCTCGCCGCGTGGACCCGGCGGTGCCGGTGGTGTTCTACGACTGCGGCCTGGACTTCCCCGAAACCCGCACCTACCTCGCCGTTCTCGCCGCCGCGTGGGAGCTGAATCTGCACGTGGTGCCGACCGAACCCGATCTGCTCACCCTGCTCATCGCGGCCGGCGACCTCGATCCGACCGCGCCGACCCGGCACCTCGATGTGGACATGCGCCAGGCAATGATCACCGCGCCGGCTGCCCGTGCGCATGCCGTGTTCGGGCCGGCCAACCTGTGGGGTGTTCGTGCCGACGAATCCGCCGGCCGCCGCCACCTCTACCGCACCCAGGCCGCCCGCCACAGCGGCGACGTACCTCGCGGTATGGTGCGCCGCGGCGACGGCACCAGCAGCTTCGGGCCTATCTGGAACTGGAGCACCGAACAGGTGTGGCAGTACAGCGCCGCTCGCAACATCCCGCCGAACCCGCTCTACGCCACACTCGCATCCCTCGGCGCCGATACCCACACCGCCAGGGTCAACGCCATGATCGACCCCTCCCGCCTGGACAACGGCCACATCACCCGCCTCGCCGCCGGTTGGCCCGACATCTACCACCGACTTGTCGAGGTGCTGCCGAGGCTGGCCGAATACCGATAAGCGCGCAACGCGGCCCGCATGCGTGGTTATCCGTAAGCGCGGTTCTTCCGCTTCTCAATGAGGGTGTTGGCCGTCACCTCGCGCACCTTGAAATCCAGTGTGGTCAAGGGGAAGAGCCAGTAGTTGACGGCCACTCGGTGCTGCTCGGTGGGTGCCGTGGAGGTGTCCAGAAACGCTGTGACGATCTCGGAGTTGATCGCGCGGGCATCTTTCCAGCGGATCTCGCGCGGAGTCTCCTCGAGGGCGCGCGCTTCCCACCAACTGGTCCAGGCGGCCTTCGTCGCTTCGACCCCCGCGAGTGAGGTGACGCCAATCGCGTCGAGGGCGAGCAGAAGAGTGACCGCCCGTGAGGGACGCTGGGACATGGACGTCGTCTCGGCGTAGACCGAGTGGCGAGGGGACTGCCAGCGCAGCTCGAAACGGTTCTCACTATCGGCGACGAGATCAACGTAGAGCGACGATTCCCGGTGGTGGTCAAGTTCGTTGTACATTTATCTGGGGTAACCGTTCAGCGTCCTCTCCTGTGCAGTCTTAGGTGATTGAGGCGATCTGAATCTAAGAGTGAACACCTGCGTTGCGTTGTGTTGACGGTTCGGCCATCAGATCCGCGCTCGATCGGCGAGCGGTAGGTGATGTAGTCAAGGTTGGCTGCGAAGTGCTGGGCCTCGGGCGCATTTCGATCTCGGTAGCCTTCAGGGCATGCTCATTTGGATCAATGGCGCTTTTGGAGTCGGTAAGACACAGACTGCTCATGAACTGAGCCGTAGGCTCGCAGCTTCACATGTGGCCGATCCTGAGCTTCTAGGATTCGCGATCCACAAGATGCTGCCAGCCAGTAGCCGAGGCGACTTTCAAGATCGCCCCCAGTGGCGCTCTGGGATCGTGGCCACCCTTGCGCAGGCGGTCCGCGAGGCCCCGAGCCCGGTGATTGTTCCCATGACGTTGGTCGATGCGAACTATTTCGATGAGGTTGTTGGGGCTTGACCCCTGATCTTGGACACGCTGATTCCAGCACGATGCTGGGGAAGCGAGAATCTGAGGGATGGCAAGGAAGAACTACACGGACGAGTTCCGGCAGCGTGCGGTGGATTTGTACGAGTCCACGCCGGGCGCGACGCTGAAAGCGATCGCGGCCGATTTGGGGATCTCCCGTGGTGCGTTGAAGGAATGGGTCGACAAGCTCGGATCCGGGACCGCTGCGGCCGGTTCGGTGTCGCCGCCGGTGTCGGTGCGGTCGGAGTCGCAGGCGGCGAGGATCATCCGGTTGGAAGCCGAGTTAGCGGTCTCGAGAGCGGAGCAGGTCAAGCTCGAGACGGAGCGGGACATCCTCCGTCAGGCGGCGAAGTATTTCGCTGCGGAGACGAACTGGTGAACCGCTTCCAGTTCGTCGAGGACCACAAGGACGCCTACGGCGTGAAGCGGTTGTGTGAGGTCATCGAGATCGCCCGGTCCTCGTTCTACGCGTGGCTGGCCGCAGCCCCGGGACGGGCCGCGCGAGCCGCGGACGACGCCCGGTTGGCGGCACGGAGCTTCAGCGAGTGGGGACCGCGGACACGTCTTCGAAGGTGCCAGCCGACCCCTGGATTCATTGTCAGACACGCCCTAGGCGTTCCGGCCTCAGTGGACTTGGCCGGCGGCTGCGGGACCGATCCGCGGCCGTCGCACGAGTTCGCACGTCAGGCGCAGGGCGCCGACCGCGGTGAGAACCGTCAACACTGACCATGCGGGCATGATCAGTGCTGGCGGGATGATGAGCAGGGATGCGGCCGCCGTGAGGAGGCGGTCCGGCACGAGCTGATGGTGATCGCGCCATCGGTAGGCGACATCGGCGGCGTAGAACAGACCCACCCCGCCACTGAGGGCGATGGCCGGCAGCAGCGGTAACGGGTCGAACACGTGCTCGAGCGCCACGCTGGCGCCGAAGCCGAAGAAGGCGACCCCGGCGACCAGGGGAAGGTGGAGGTAGCTGTAGGCGTCGCGGGCCAGTCGGGCGCGTTCGGGCCCGTCGGCGTCTTTGAGGCGTTGCTCGGCGCCGGCGGTCAGACCGAAGTAGGTCCACCACAACGAGGCGGCGATCAGGACTCCGAGGACAGCGGCGGCGAGCACGACCGGTTGCTGCAGGTGCTCGCTGGCCCCGGTGCCCAGCCCGACGACGGCTTCACCGAGCGCGATGATGATGATGTTGCCGTGGCGCTCGACGAAGTAGGAGGGCATTACCCGGAAAACCTCGACCCCGGCGACCAGGGGTCCGCCGAAGTCGATGATGGCTGCGCCGATCCAGAGCAGCTCTCGGTAGGGGGCTGGGAAGGCGGCGGCGACGGCGATCAGGACTGGTGCGATGAGCAGGCTCGGGGCCAGCCGCAGGAGGCCTGCACGGAGGTGTTCGTCGTCGTGGGAGGCGTCCACGACGAACAAGACCAGGTGGATGACGCGGATGGCGAGCAGGGCAAGCCCGAAGACGAAGGCTCCGGTGCTGAACGCGGTCGGGAGTGCGCTTACGGCCAGCAGCATCGCAGCCATGGCGGCGATGACCAGGCAGCGAAATACCACCCGATTCGTGGTGAAGGTGTTGGTGAGCCAGGTGTAGCAGACCCAGGCCCACCACACCGCCAGTAGGCCGAGCACACCATGACCGAAACCCCGCCACGAAACGTCGTCCCGCACCAGCTCGGTCAGCTGCGCCATGGCGTACACGAACACCAGGTCGAAGAACAGCTCAAGGTTGCCCACCGACCCGCTGCCGCTGTCCCGCGCGTCGGCCTCGCTGCCCGGCTCAGAGTTCTCTGACATCCGCGAAATCATCCCCTTTCAAGCCCGGCAACTCCCACCCTCACCGACGGTGCTGCCGCGCTGCCCGGACCGACCGGGCTGCGCCCTTGGTCAGGGTCACAGCATTTCTAGTGGTCGCGGTCCGCTCGGGGGCGGGAACGCACGGTCCAGAGCATCCAGGTCTTCGCGGGTCAGCTCCACGTCCAGTGCTGTGGCGTTGTCTCGCACGTGCTGCGGGCTGCTCGCCTTGGGGATCGTGCAGAGCGAGTCGCGGCGCAGCACCCAGGCGATGCCCGCCGCCGCGGCGCTGACGCTGTGACGCGCCGCGACGTCGTTCAGCGTCGTGTCGTGAAGGATGCGGCCCTGCTCGATCGGCGAATACGCCATGACCGGCAGCTGGTGGTCGGCGCACCACGGCAGGAGGTCGTACTCCGGTCCTCGCCGCGACAGGTTGTACAGCACCTGATCCGTGGCCAGCCCGCTGCTGCCCGGCACGTCCTGCAGGTCGGCGAGGGCCCGGTGGTCGAAGTTGCTGACGCCCCAGTATCGGATTTTCCCGTCCTCGACGAGCTGTTGGAAGGCCGCGACGGTGTCCTGCAGCGGGTACCTGCCCTGCCAGTGCAGCAGGTAGAGGTCGATCCGATCGGTGCCCAGGCGTTTCAGGCTGCGTTCGCAGGCCGCGATCGTGCCGGAACGGGAGGCGTGGGACGGAAGGACCTTGCTGACCACGAATGCCTCGTCGCGGCGACCCGCCAATGCTTCACCGACCACCTCCTCCGCGCCGCCGTCAGCGTACATCTCGGCGGTGTCGACCAGCGTCACGCCCAGCTCGAGGCCGGCGTGCAGCGCGGCGACCTCGTCGCCGCGGCGGCCGGGGTCCTCACCCCAGCCCCAGGTGCCCTGGCCCAGCACAGGGATGGACTCCCCGCTCGGCAGCGTTATCCGTCGCATCCGCGATCACTTCCTTCTGGTTGTCCTGAGGTGGGACGTGGGCTGAGATCCTCGAAGGGCCGGCGCGTCCGCGACCGGTGCTGGCTTACTGCTTGGGTCATCGGTCGAGTTGGAAGACGGCCCGGACGCAGCCGTCCTGCTTGTACTTAAACATCTCGTAGCCGTGGGGTCCTTGGTCCAGCGGCATCATGTGGGTGGCGAGGTGCTCGGTAGAGAGGTCGCCGTCGGCGATGTGCTGCAGGATCTGGGGGATGTAGCGATGGCCGTGCTGCTGGGCCCCGCGCACGGTCATGCTCTTGTTCACCATCGCACAGAGCGGGAATTTGTCGACGAACCCGCCGAAGACTCCGAGGATGAAGAGGCTGCCGCCTTTGCGGCAGGCGTAGATCGCCTCTCGGAGGGCGGTGGGCCGGTCGGACTGCAGCCGCAACTGCTGCTTGACCTGGTCGTATACGTAAGCCGGGCCGGGAGATGTGCAGGCGTTCACAGACGACGAGCGGGCCAACGCCGATGACTACGCGGCGACGACAGGTGGCGTCGTCGAGCAGCTCCGCAAATAGGTATACGTCGAGCTGCCTGACCACAGACGAAAGATAGTCACCGACGCCCTCGATGTGCTCGACTTCGGCTCACCCGCCCTCGTCGCCCAGCGGTTGGGCGCGCTCACGCAGCAGCAGGTACGCGGGCAACCCCACCGATGCCCCAAGTAGAGACGCGATCGCCACAGCGGTACGAGATCTTGTCGGCAGGCCGTCGTCGATTGCGGCCAGGGCGAGCAACGGCCTCCGATGTCGTCGCCGAAGGGTTTCCGGAGCTGACGCGAGCGCAGTTTGTCGAGTTCTTCTGCGCCACCCATCGCGGCGTGAGCCCCGATAGCGAGATGACTCGCATCGAATGGGTCTACCCGCGCCTTGACGGGGACGATCCCGCTACGGTCCAGTGTCACCGTAACTGAAACGGGACACGCTCACGCCTTGGCCAAAGCCGGTGTCAACACCCGGGATTCCGTCGGCGCGACCCTGATGCAAGCTCGCTTTGGGGCGCGCTCACGTCGGGAAACCAGGCGGCGTGCATGCTGGTTCGGTTAGGCGAGCGGGGGAGACGACTGCGTGGCCGGGCGGCTAATGGAACTGTTCGCGGTAGTCGTTCGGCGTCATGCCTGTGATGGTTCGGAAGGTGCGGTAGAACGAGCGTTCGTCGTTGAAGCCCGCTTCCCGCGAGATGTGAGAAATAGACTTTGTGGGGTGGTTGCGGAGCAGGTTCTGTGCGGCTTCAACGCGGGCCCTGCGCAGGTAGTCCATGAGCGTGTAGTCGGTGTCGTGAAAGAGTCGGTAGAGGCTTCTGCGGGACAATCTCACCGCATCGGCGATGCGGTCGGCGTCGAGGTCGGGGTCGGTGAGGTGTGCATGAATGTAGGCGATTACTTGATCGCGACGAAGGAGCGCGGGTATCTCGGCCGGCGGGCGTAGGGGGCTAGTCAGCCGTAGCAAAGACACGGCTAATGAGGCTGCGTGCGGTTCGAGTCGGGCTGCTGCGACGGGGTCGTCGGCCTGGTAGTGGGCCAGTTGGGTGAAGAATGCAGACACAGCGGAGAGAACTCCAGAACACTCCATGGGTGTGGCGAGGATATCGGTGGTGCGGTCCATGCCGGCCAGTGCGAAGGCGCGATCGGCGCTCACCTGGACGACCACCTGCTCGTAGGGTCCATCGGCGCGCATGCGGAACGGCAGGGAGCTGTCGTAGATGAACAGCGATCCGGGTGCGGCGAGGTGGGTGTGGTCGGCCTGCTCGATCAGGCAGCTACCACGGATCTGGAACGTTGCGAAGAGATACTCATCGGCGTCATGTCCCCGCGCGATGCGGGTTGCCGAGCGACGGGCGTCCTCGGCGTTGGCGCGCTTGGTCGACAACGTGAAATTGGTGTATCGGCCAAGAGCAACGTCGCCGTAGAAGCCTGGAAGAACGGGATCGGTAGCGACGTCGGTGTAACTGTGTCGACGGATCTGCGCCCATCGGTCGCCAATAGTGTCGTCGGTGGTGTCGGCCGTAGACCAATGTTCGAACACTGGGAGTTCAATGTCGTGTGTATCGACCATCTCGTGATCACCGCCAGTGGGTTAGGTTCTCGCTTTAGTAAACCATCGGCCCTGTGTCTGCGCTTCTGTGCAGACACAGGGCCGACCACGTCTAGGTAGCTGGTAGCGCTCAGGCTGAGAGCATCCCGTGGGGGTCGATGATGAATTTGTTCGGCGAGCCCTGGTCGAAGGTCTCGTAGGCGGCGGGCGCCTCGTCGAGGCTGATGACCTGGGTGTTGAGCATTGCGCTGAGGTAGGGCATGCGGTCCCAGAGGATGGCCATCATCAGTTCGCGGTTGTAGTGCATGATCGGTGCCTGCCCTGCCGTCACGCGTGGCGACTTGATCCAGGCCTTACCGAAGTCGATCGGATAGGTGCCCTGTTGCTCATCCTTCGACGCGGCAAGTGGGTCGGGTCCATAGACGCCGATAACGCCAGTAGCTCCGCCGGCCCTGGTGGCGTCGAGAACCTGATTGATCGCGTTTGCGGGGTCCATGGACTGCGCGTCAGCACCGATACCGTGAGCTTCGGTGCCGACATAGTCGACGGCGCAATCGACCATGGGCTCGCCGAGGATTGCCTCGATCTGATCGGTGAGGGGGATGTCTTGACTGAGATCAATAGTCTCGCAGCCGTTGCTTTTGACCAGGTCCAACCGGTCTTGATGGTAGTCGCCGACGATGATGCACGAGGCCCCGAGCAGTCGTGCCGCCGCGGCTCCGCAGCGCCCGACGGGGCCAGCGCCGGCGATATAGACGGTGGATCCTGGTTTGGCGCCCGCTTCCATGAGTCCGTGAAACGCGGTCGGCAGAATGTCCGAGAGCAAGGCGAGATCTCGGATCTTCTCCATGGCCTGGTCTTTGTCGGGGAAGCGCAGGAGCTGGAAGTCGGCGTACGGCACGAACAGATATTCGGCCTGTCCGCCGTCCCAGTTTCCGAGATTGAAGCCGTAGGCGGCGCAACTCACATCTGCGTTGGTCGTCTCGCAGACCTCTGTGCGACGCGCGCGGCAGTTTCGACATCGTCCGCACGCAACGTTGAACGGTACCGAGACCAGATCGCCCTCGGTCAGAAACTCCACGTCCGGGCCGACCTCGACGACCTCGCCGGTCATCTCGTGTCCCATGACCATGCCCTGGGGAACGGGAAAGGACCCACGGTAGATGTGTAGGTCGCTGCCGCAAATGTTCGTCGCGACCATCTTCAGGATGGCGCCATGTGGCGCCTTCTTGCCATTCGGCATCTCCAACTTGGGGAAGTCGAGTTCCTCGACTTTCATGTGTTTCGGGCTGTCGAACAGTACTGCACGATTGCCGTTTGCCATGTCGATCTCCTTGGGTTGGTGGTGATCTCGGGCGGCCATCGGCCTAGAAAGCGCTTGTGTCCAAGACGGCTGGCCGTATCCCATCGTATGCACGCCCGCTGATGAGTGTCGCTGACATGCAGTGCCAACAAGATGTCAGAATGCGCCGGGGCTTGACCCCTGATCTTGGACACGCTGATTCCAGCACGATGCTGGGGAAGCGAGAATCTGAGGGATGGCAAGGAAGAACTACACGGACGAGTTCCGGCAGCGTGCGGTGGATTTGTACGAGTCCACGCCGGGCGCGACGCTGAAAGCGATCGCGGCCGATTTGGGGATCTCCCGTGGTGCGTTGAAGGAATGGGTCGACAAGCTCGGATCCGACTGCGCCGCCGGGTGAAGACCACGATCCCTGACCAGTCCGGACGGAAGTTCCCCGACCTGATCGGGCGGGACTTCAGCACCGGGGAGCCGAACCGCAGGTATGTCGGCGATATCACCTACCTCCCCATCGATGACGGCAGCAACCTGTATCTGGCGACCTGCATCGACCTCGGGTCGCGCAAGCTCGCCGGCTGGCAGGTCGCCGACCACATGCGCACCGAACTCGTCGAAGGCGCTCTCCGCGGCGCGCACCGCGACCGCGGATCGCTGGCCGGCGCAGTGTTCCACAGCGACCACGGCTCGGTCTACGCGTCGAAAGCCTACGCAGCACTCTGCGAGCAGCTCAAGGTGACCCAGTCCATGGGCGCGGTGGGCACGAGCGCCGACAACTCGCTGGCCGAGAGCTTCAACGCCGCGCTCAAACGCGAGCTCCTCCAAGGCGCGTCGGCGTTCCCCGATCAAGCCACCGCCCACCGGGCCGTGTTCCGGTGGACGAACCGATACAACACGCGCCGACGCCACTCCGCGATCGGCCAGATCACCCCGAACAGCTACGAGAACACCTACGCGGCCGCGAGATCAGCTACCCTCACGGAAGCGGCATAACCGAAATGACATCGTGTCCACGATCCGGGGTCAAGGCCCGTTGGGGGTCTGCGCGACGAAGGTATTGATGTGCGTCATTTCGCGTTGACCGCATCGGTTGAGGTGATTCATAGGCGCTTGAGGTCTCGACTAGCGTCTGTTCTCGGGCGATTGATCGGCGCTGATGAGACGTGGGCGATGCAGCAGGCAGAGCGTTGCGTTGCTGCTCTGCAGGACTCCAGGTTTGCGACCCATCTGCCCACAGATGGCCTGAGTGTTGATGAAGTGGTCGAGCAGATCGCACATGACCTCAACCTGCCGCTCGAGCACTCTCGACTGGGCGCGACTCGATACCAGCTGCGTCGTGTTGGGGTCGGTATCCGGCACATCCGTTTCTAGGCTGTACTACCGGCCTTCGGACTGAGCGTGGGCAAGCTGGTATCTGGGCCGGTTTCGATGATGGTGCCGCGCTAGGTGAAGGGGGCGGCGATCGCTGCCTATGGCGGTTTCACTGGCGTTGATCGAGTTGGCCGTAGAGGATCGCGATCGTTGTGTCACGTTCTGCGACTGCAGCTTTGAGTGCAGCGTTCTCTGCTTGCGTGGCGGCAAGTTTGCGACGCAGAGCAGCCACGACCGATGATTCTCGTGGGGACGGACTGCTTTCGTTGGTGTTGACCGGGTGGGTGCGGTACTGGTCGATCGTGGCGAGGATGTCTTTGTGCTTGTAGATCGTGTTGCGTGAGACGTTGGCCTTCTCAGCGACGGCTGCCACGGAGATGGGGGCCCCTGCTTTGCGCAGGGCGCGTACCGCTTTCTCGATGTCGTGGCGTTTGGCTGCCGACCGGTGTTTGCGGTAGCGGGCCAGACCGAGTCGAGCTTTCTCGCCTGGTGGTGGCGGCACGGCTGGACTCACTTTGTCTCCTGGCCGCGCTGATCGTTAGGTTCGCTGGAGTCGGCTTTGCGGAGGGCAGATTCATGGCTGCCGCGAGTCTTGATCTGCAGCAGCGGTAAGCGCTGAGCGGTACCGGCCCCGGCGACTATCTGTTCGGACTCTGCGTGTAGACGGTTGATGATTGCGTCGAGTGAGGCGAGTTCGCGGCGACGTTCGTGGATCCACACGTTGTCATCGGTGAGTTCGCGGCCGGTGCGTTCGTGGTACTGGCGGCGACGCACGTCGATGAGGGTGAGGGTCTTGCGGCGTTGATCGGTGAGTTCATCGAGATGGGTTGCATCGGTAGCGAAGTGACCGCAGGTCAGGCATGCGTTGCCCTTGTCGCAGGATTTCAGCGGCGGCAGCAGGCACACTCCGTTGGGCAGCACGCGGTCGGTGCGTTGCGAGAGCTGGGTCATGTCGTAGATGTCCGACGGACTGATCCCGATGTCTGCTCCCGAGGCGCCAATCTTCTTGTGCTTGAGGAATTCTGCTTCGGCGGTCGCTTCTAGGGTGGCGGCGTATCGCAGCGTCATCTCCGGGGAGGCGTGCCCGAGGTACCGCTGTACGACGTGAATGGGTACACCGTCGTTGAGGAGTTCGGTGGCACGGGTGTGGCGCAGCCGATGTGTTTGCGAGAATTGCAACCGGTGCCCGGCGGCGTCGACGAGGCCGTGAATTTTGTCGAGTTGACGCAGCTTCTCACCGTAGGAGTGATAGCTGCGGGGCAGTTGGCCCTGATTATGGTGACGCAACCCGAGGAACAGATACTTCGACTCCACATCGGGGTAGCGGGCGCGCAACCAGTCTTGCTGCTCGGTGACCACGTTCACGACGGCTTGCTCGACGAGGATGGTCGGTAGGACGCCGTCAACTTTGGTCTGCTGGTACCGCAGCTTCGCCACGAACGCGTCGGGGTCATCGGGGTCGGGGGTTTCTGGCCCGCAATGGCCTCCAGAGGATCGAAATCGAGCATAAGGATCTCCGAGGCCCGGCGACCTGTCAGCGCCTGCAGCAGCCACGTACGAGCCGCTTGCGGATCACCGAGGCCGGCCACCAGGGATATGGTTCCGTCGGGGTGGGTGATGCTGACCGGGTGACCCAGATCTGCGGCCAGCACATCGAGGTAGTTGAGCATCTGCTGCAGGTCTGCGGTCGAGTACCAGGTGAGTTCTCGTGTGTTCTTGCGCCGTCCGGGACGAAATGCAGGGCCCCACAAGCGGGTGTGCGAGTCTGTCAACTTCGCCCACCGTTGATCGCCGGTCACCGCGGCAGCCTCTTCGGCGTTGTCGGCCATGAACGCATAGAACGACTGGGCGCGTGACCGCGCATTGTCGATGGCGTTTTGGGTGAGCGGTTTACCCGGACGCGATTGCCCCTCCTGTGACTCCAGGTAGGCGGTGTAGTCGCGGAACGTTTGACGCAGCACTGCCCGGTCGGAGCTGATCACCGGACTGGTGATCGCCTTAGATGTAAGGAACGGACCCAGGTGCCGCGCCATCCCTCGGGCGCGATCACTCAGCGATGTCCATCGCAGCAGTTCACCGGTCAGGCAGGTACTCAACCAGAATCTGACGCCCTCTCTCAACCATCCGGGTTCGATGTCGCTGAGCACGACATTGTGGTCGTGGAACGGTTCATGTTCGCGGACGGGGATACGGGCATCGGCGCGTAAATCCCAGATGTCGTGTTGCCACCACGATTTGTCAGTGCACCGCACCGACAGATAGAGGTGCATCGACTCGACCAGATAGGTGATGTTGCGGCGGGAGTAGGTCGAGGGTAGCCGTCCGTTGCGCTGCTCGAACCCCTTCAACGCCACCCGCAGCAGCGCACCCACCTCCATGTCGGTGATGCTGTCGGGATCACGGCCGTGGTCGCGGCGGAAACCGGCGACCGCCGTCGTCAGAGTGCGTGAGCACCACTTCAACGTCGACGGCTCAATCTTGCGGATACCTTCCCGCCCGCACAGCCACAACCACCACATCACCTCCTGCACAATGCGCTCGGGCACACCTGTGGGTGTGAAATCGATGGTGCGGCCGCGGAATCGGTAGTTCTGTACGAACAACGCGACCAGGTCCTCGCGGGCGTCGACCCGAATGATCAGCGTGCGCCAGGCTTCGGGCACCCGCGCCCATTCACGCGTCCAGTTCGTGGAAATCTCGACTGCAGAGGGCTGGTGTGACGTCGCTGCGCGGCGACGGTCACTGATGTTGCTCATGAAGGCCTTTCCACCCGGCGACATAGCTCTTCCACTGCCCGACCGACCGCATCTCTGCGTCCTCGGTCACCCACCCGTAGATCGACAGCGTTGTTTGCACATCGGCGTGGCCAAGCCTGCGCATCACCACATGCGGCGGAGCGCCGCTGAGCAGCAATGCGGTTGCGTGGGTGTGGCGAAACCAGTGCGGTGTCCACTCGGCGGGCAAGTCCGAATGGGTGGCCTTGATGGCATCGACCTTGTCGTACACCGTTTCCGGGCGCATCGCCGCATACTTCTCACCGCGCACGAGGTTGACGAATACGAAATGGGTCGACAGGTCGTCGACCACCACATCAGCGCCTTGCGCAACGAGTTGCCACACGAACTCGCTGTAGATCCCGACGAGGTCGTCACCGATGAAGATGCGACGACCACCCGACTTCGCACGCATCCCATGTGGATGGTCGCCGCGGTCGACGATCTGCACATACGGTGTGCCACCACCACTGATGTGGAAGTCGTGATGGCGCAAACTCAATGCCTCACCCATCCGCATGCCCGTCTCGGCTAACACCGCGAAGAACAGACGATCCCGTAGTCCGGCCGCGCTACCTGTCCACGTCCCGGACTGTTGGGTCGAGCACGAATCAAGGATCGTTATCACCTGCTGCGGCAACAACACCGGTGTCTCCGTGCGGTTGGGTGACCTACGCCGGTAGATAGGTTGCTCGTGTTGTCGGCGCGGCCCGATACCGGTCAAGAACCCTGCGTACGGATTACGCCGGGCGGCACGGGCATGTGAGGAGAACAGCCGACGGTACGGGGTGAGCAGGTCGTGGGCGTCGGCGAAGTACTTGTACATCGACAACACCGCCGCACCACGGGGCTGCAGTGACGCCGCTGCCATCCCGCGCGACTCATCGGGTGTGCCGATGCGTGTGGTTCCGGGTAGATCACCGGTACGCAGGTAGGACAGGTAGCTACCGAACAACGTGGTCGGAAAGTCGTCGAACTTGTGACCGGTGTGATCGAGCACCGTCCACCACGCGGCCAGCCCGTAGGCGTAACTTTTCACTGTGTTCGGCGATGCGCCAGCCTCAACGAGGAACCGCAGATACTCGCGGGCCTCGGTGATCGTGAGGCGATTCGAACCGACCACGGTGTAGGACACCTTCCCGTCCGGCAACACCATTCGCTGGACCTTCGCCACCGCCATCACACCCCTGAACTGTCAGGCATGGCGGTCGCGCCACAAATCCAGATCGGTGATCGGGGCAAGAGGCGTGAACTCCGGATCATACGGTTCGGCAACCAACATCGACTGCCTGGAGTGCACGGGTCGTGACGGTGGCGCTGATCGCTGCAGCGCGAGCAACCACTCCAACACATCGGGAGCCAACACGTTCGCGTCGCGTGCGGCGAGCATCGGTACCGACACCGTCCCGTAGCAGCGTTCCACCCACTTCGAGATTAGCCGCGGCCGCTCCACGACACGCTCATCCCACCCAGGCTCGGTCATACTCCACGAATGCCCGGTCGCCGGATTCTTCCGAGTACGCATCTGCCGGTTGAGCATGTCGGCCCGCTTCGAGTCGATCAACCCGGTGTCGTTGAGGTGACGGATCAACGCACCCAGCGACAATCCCCACTTGTCCTTGAGCGGCTTGAGGTTCAGCAGCGACATCGCTTTCGGTAACTCCGCAGCGATCGCTTCCCGGGGCGCGAGAAACTCCGTAGCGAAACGATTCGCTTCCTGCTCTTGCTCGGAACCCACGTCACACGAGCGTCCTGAGTGCAGAACCAGGTGTCCCAACTCGTGCGCGACGGTGAACCGAGTACGTTCCCACGACTCCGATTCCCGCAACACCAGCAACGGCCGATCCCGGTGCTGACCCACCCACGTCGAGTATCCCTGATGACGTTCGGTGCGCGAGGACGTCGCCGCGAAGTCGCTCTCCCACTCGCCGGCCATGCGTCGACGTACAACAATCGGTGCGCCAATACGCTCAACTTCGTACATCAGGTCATCGATCTCCTCGTGGCGATCGAGGCCCATCACATCGCGTACCGCAGCTGCGGCCAGCGCTACCGGCATCTGCTCGCCGCGAGAACCAACCGACGGCAGCCGCACCGGCGGCAACTTCGCCTGCGCGTCCAGGTCCTCGAGGAAGTCGCCCGTCAGCGACGCGAACACAGCCAAAGACTCCTGCTCGCTTTTCGTCATCGACTTCGGAGCCCTGAACAACAAATCCGATGTCGCCACCCGAGTACGCGGCTCAGAACCGAAAAATGCTGTCGGGAAACGCAATATCCTCGCCATAGACTCCACCTCATCATCGGTGAACAGCATCACCGACGACTTCTCCAGCTTCGCCTGACGAACATTCGTCCAGCCCATCAAGTCGGCAAACGACGTTGCCGTTAACCGCCGCAACACACGCGCTTGCCGTACCCGGGCCCCAAAAATCTCGATCATTGTGCGCTCGATTCAACAACATCAGCTTGGGGGCCATTCGTGCGCCTACCACCTTGCCCGATGCCTACGACGGATCCGCCGAACCGGTGTGCTCGTCGGCACCCGACACGTCGGCGAAATCCTCGTCGGACCGGCGGCGACGAGGTGGCGTCGTCAGCGCCGCTGCGATCGTCGGCACACTCCCTGCGACTGCACCGGCCATGCCTGTCGACGTCGTCCGCTCTTCCATCACCGGCGAAGGCAACGGTGTTGTCGCATAAAGAATCTCGTCGTACTTGGTCAACACGCCCGCCGCCAGGACCGCTCCACCCAGTGCCAGACTTCCCGGCCACCACAACACATACAATCGATAGCCCGAAGGGGCGATAGGCCCCTCGAACGACTCGTCGACGATCGGCGCCCCCAGCTCGTCGTCGAAGCTCATCTGCATCCCGCCTGGCTGGTAGGTCGACAGCGGCAGCAACTCGCCGTCCGGACCCGTCGGATGACGCCGCACTCGTATCTCGGTGCCCCGTCCGTCGTACAGCAAGATACTGAACCCGTTGCTGCCCTTGCATTGCAGCGTCGACTCCTCGCTCTGGCGACGGCGCCGCGACATCAGCACAGTCTCCAGCAATATGGCCGAGACCGAGATTCGTCGAGGGGTGTCGTCCTGGTCCACGAATCTGTCGTCGACCTCGCCCAGACGGGCGATCAGATCCCCGTGCAGCTCGGACAGCACCTGCGAGTGCTGCACCACCAACTGCTCGATCAGTTCTTGCGGGTTGTCGTGTAGCGGCATGCGGGAAATATTCCCCCCACTTTGCTACATCAGTCACGCCGCCACGCCGGTGTGTCGGAAGATTCTCTGACAACTGCATACCTAATAGGATACATGTCCACATAGGTATAATCCCAGCTCAACACGCATCTAAACCGTCGATATTCTCTCTAACTACAGATAATGCGAAGATCCAGTCGACGTCGTTCGGACCGTCGAGATAGCGTCTGTCGCGGTAGAAGTCGACGTATCGCTGCGCCTCGACGAGGTCATCCAGCCTGGCCTCATACGCCGCAACATAGATCGCTCGGGCCCGGTGGTCGTAGAACCGACCCTGTAGCGCTGCCAGCCTGTCGTTGGCGATCTTCCCGGCCCGGATGACGTCGAACAGCATCATCGCCAACCCCGCCTGTTCATCAGCCAGAAGCTCGATCACCTTGGCCGACCGGTGCCGGCCGGACTCCCGCAGCAACGCGGCGTCGGCGGTCAGGACCGCGACGTGCTCGGCGATCGCGGGCAGACCCTCAGCGATGACGGGCATGCGGGCAGCTCCGGAGAGGTTGAATAGTCGTACGAGGGCACGTGGTTCCACCTGGTCATTGTGCCGGGTCGGGCGGTTGTGGGGACAGCGACTTTTGGTGGGTCCTGTGAGGGCCGGCGAATCCCAGGGGCCTGGCCGTACCGGGCGACCCCGGTATGAGGTTAGACCGTCGTATTACGTTGTGACGGTGGTGGTTTGCTGTCGGTGGTGTGGGTTAGTGTGTGGATCAGTTCCGGTGAGACATAAGGGTCTCGACGGAGCCTCGATCCGAAGGAGTCCCGCATGGGGATGGATGTGTTTGGGCGGGCGCCGAGCGCGCCGGTGGGTGAGTACTTCCGTAACAACGTGTGGTGGTGGCGGCCGTTGGCGGAGTTCGTGTGCGAGCGGTATCCCGAGCTGGCTGCGGGGTGTGAGTACTGGCAGTCCAACGACGGTGACGGGCTCGACGAGCAGACCTCGATCGAGCTGGCGGGGCGGTTGCGTGCCGATCTGGCTGCGGGGGCGGTGGCCGAGTACGAACAGGCCCACACCGCCCGCTTGGCAGCGTTGCCGGATGAAACCTGCCGGTGGTGCGCGGGCACCGGGGTGCGCACCGATGAGGTCGGGGTGCAGATGGGTCTGGACCGCCCGCGTGACCCCGAGACCGGGCGGGGCGGATGCAACGCGTGCAACGGCGTCGGAACCCACCCACCGATGGATGCGAGCTATCCGTTCAGCGCCGAGAACGTGGCCGAGTTCGCCGAGTTCCTCGCCGCCTGCGGCGGATTCCGGATCTGCTGAAAGGGGCAGGCAAGTGACGACGACACCGCAACAGCCACGGACGCCCGCACACGGCGTTCTGGAACTGTCCAGCGACGGCGAAGACGATGAGAGGCTGCGCCTGGCCCTCGACGGCTTCGAGACCTACGTGTATCTGGTCATCGACGGCGCCTACTACGGGGCGTTGAGCATCCGGCCGCACCCGGCACGGCATGGGTGGCAGCTCGAGCTGGGCCAGTACAGCCAGGTGACGCAGGACTGGGCCAGGCGGAACCCGATCGGGCGGCTGGGTGGCTGGATCGAGTGCGGGGACAACGGCTACTACGCGGTGATCGACGGGGCGCCGGCGTTCACCGAGGACGGTGGGTGGCCGATCGCGTTCGACACTGCGCAGGAAGCCCACGTGTCGTTGGTGACCGCGCTGCGCCAGTTGGGCCGTGACTACACCAGCGTGGTCCACACCGATGTGATCGACCTACGGCGCGGTGAGGAACGCGACGACCCGGCAGGAGACGTGCCGCTGAACCTCTGATCGCACGCCGGGCGGACCCCGGTATGAGGTCCGCCCGGTGTATTGCGTTGTGGCGGTGCTGGTTTGTTGTCGGTGGCGGCGGCTAGTGTGTGGGTTAGTTCCGATGAGACATCAGGGTCTCGCCGGGCCGAATCGAGGGAGTGATTTCGATGGGTGAGTGCGTGTCGAGTCGAGTGCCGCAGTCGGTGGCGGCAGTGCTGACGGCGGTGCCGGGCCTGCTGGGTTTCGTCCCGCACCGTTCGCTGGTGATTCTGGCGTTCGCCGACGGCGGTGAGCGTGTGGTGGCGACGATGCGTTACGACTTCGCTCGGCGCGCGGATGGCAGCGCGCACGAGCAGGTGTTTGCGACGCTGCGGGACCTGGCGGCGATCACCGCCGGCTATGGCGTGACCACGGTGGCGGCGGTGATCGTGGATGACCGGCTGCGCCGCGGCGACGCCGCGCACCGGGAGTTCGCGCACCGGATGCACGACATCCTCGCCGGGTGCGGCGGGCTGCACGCGGGCTATGTGGTCGAGACGATGGCCGAAGGCCAGCGGTGGTGCACGGTGTGGGGAGAGGAGGCCCGCGACGGCGCGGACTCTGATGGGGTGCTCGGTGATCCGTTCACCTCGCCGACGGCCACCCGCGCCGCGGTCGAGCAGGGCCGCACGGTGGTCGCCAGCCGCGACCGGGTCGGTGCCGACCTCAGTCCGGACGGCTGCGCGTGCGGTGGCTATGGGTTCGACGCTCACGGTCACACCGAGACCGATCCGGTCGCTGCGGTCGCAGCGGTGATGGGCGCGTTGGACGGCCCGGTGGACTGTGCGACGGCGGCCGCGGTCGGGCGCGCGTTGTGCGACCTCGACATTCGCGATGCGTTGCTGGCGTTGGCGGGTACGACCGCGCACCGCCACACCGCGGCGAATCTGTGGCAGCACATCGCCCGCCACTCCATCGGCACGGTACGGGCGAGTGCGGCGACGATGCTCGCGCACCTGTACTACGTCGCCGGTGAGGGCGCGATGAGCGGTATCGCATTAGATGAGGCGCTCGCCGCGGATCCGGATTGGGCGTTGGCGCGGCTGCTGGATGAGGCACTGCGGGCAGGCGCGCATCCGAGCGTGCTGCGGTCGATGCTCGACACCAGCGCCGACATGCTCGCACTGCTCGGCGTCCCGGTCGAGGTCGACGCGGTAGCCGCCGCCCTGCCCGCCTGACCGTCCGCCCCAGACCCCGAGGCGCCGGCGCTCGAAAGGGTGCCGGCGCCCGGGCCGTACCGGGCGGACCCCGGTATGAGGTCCGCCCGGTGTATTGCGTTGTGGCGGTGCTGGTTTGTTGTCGGTGGCTGCGGCTAGTGTGTGGGTTAGTTCCGATGAGACATCAGGGTCTCGCCGGGCGATTCCCGAAGGGGTGTTGTGGCGATGGATGTTGCCGAGTTGTTCGCAGAGGTCCGTGATTCGTTGGCGGATGTGTTTGCCTCGATCGAGTGGGCAGAGGATGAGATCGCGGCGGCGCAGCGGCGCTGGCCAGCTCGCTCAGATGCGCTGTTCCATTCGTTCTCGCTGATCCGGCCGCCGGGCGAGTTGCTGGAGCGGCTGAGTGTGGAACCGGTGTACCGGGCCTATGCCCGGGAACTGCTCGATCGGGTCGGCCAAGAGCAGGACACCCGCCCCGGTACGGCGGTGGAGGTGTGCTTGGGGCTGCGGGAAGCGAGCCTGCGGGCGCCGCTGAGTCATGACGGGTTCGGGCTGTATGCACGGATGTGGGATGCCGCAGGGCTGCCGGAGGTCGACGGCGTCACCGACATGCGAGCCCATTACGAGGCGATCAGCGCCGACGCCCTGGACGAGGCCGAAACCTATGCGCGCCGCCACATCAACCGCCCTGACCGGGTCCTGGAGGTCACCGGGTGCTGCGGACAGCATCACGGCGTCGAGGTCGCGTGCGTCTACGCCAGCACCGACGGCGAGGCCGCCGCGTGAGCGCCCCCGACATCGCGCCGGTCTTCACGGTCGAGGTCACCGAGACGACCACGACCCGCTACCGCGTCCGCGCCGCCGATGCCGATCGCGCGCAGGACGTCGCCACCGGCCACAACATCGAGGAGGGGAGCGAGGGCGGCGAGGTCGTTGCCTACGAGCGCGAGGCCGAGGCGTTCCCCGAGGCCCCCACCGAGGCGCGTAGCGCTCTGGCGGTGATCACCGACCCTGACGACCCGCCAGCGGTGGTGACCGTGGGCGAGATCGCGGATCAGATCCCGGCCCGCGCCGCGCAGCTGGCGTGCGCGCAGATGATGACCGCCCTCGGCGGTCAGGCCGAGTGGACCAGCGACACCATCGAATGGGTCGCCGCACATCTGGTCCGCGTCGCTCCGCACTGGGTGCCGACGTTCACCGACTCCGGGACCACAACCGACGCGGTCGACTTCTGGCAGACCGTCGACCTGGCGACCACCGACAGCGCCGAGGTCGACGCCGACGGCCAGGACAGGGCCTGGCTGGGCCTCAGTGAGGCGCTGGCCGATCATCGGCGGTTGGCCGGGCAGATCAGCGCGGCGTCGGAGGCGTGCGACACCGGGCTCCTGACGGCCCTGGAGATGGACGAGGTCGACTACCTCAAACGGGTGCGCGACGCCGCTGAGGGGGTGCGTCGTGGCTGATGCGAAGTACCCGCGCCGCGACGGCGAGGACCCGGGCGCGCACTACATCGAGGAAGCGGTGTCGGTGTACCTGATGCGCCACCCCTCGCAGGACCGGTGGGTCATCGACCCGCTGACCATCGACGGCTGCGCGTTGGATTCGACCCACGACACCTACCCGTCCAACGTCGAATGCCAGTGTGGGCAAGACGATGCGGTGTGCGACATGGTCACCAATCGCATGGCCGGGCATCCGTTGCCGTCGGGTGAGGAACTGATGGTGATGCTCGCCGACGCGCTGGGCTACCAGGTGACGCGGGCAGGTGAGTCGCAGTGACCATCGACCAGCAGGCGGCGACTCCGGTGGTGTTCAGCGAAACAGGGGAGCGGGCGCGGGCGGCGCTGTCGTCGCATCTGACGGTGCGCAATCTCGTTGAGCGCCATACCGAGTTGGCGGCGCTGCGCACTCTGTATGAGGTGATGTGCAGCAACGGGTGGGTAGCGATCCACGTCGACATCGAAGAGTGCTCGGCGATCGAAACCTTCGCGTTGGCCGACGGCGAGCGCTGCTATCTGGGTGCCGACAACGACCTGGACGCGATCAACGATGTGATGTTCGAGGTTGTCGGCAACTGCCCACGGCGGATCTTCCGCTACCTCGATGGTGAGTATTGGGCTGATCGCGGCGACGTTCGCGCGGCGATCGACTCGGCGCTACGCGCCCAGGTCCCCGCCGGGTGGCCGCCCATCGGATAGGGCGACTTTGATCGGATTTTGGGGGAGGTGACACTCTGTCGCCTCCCCCAAAATGGCAGGTCGACAAGTGCTCATACCGGGCCGACCCCGGTATGAGGTCGGCCCGGTGTATTGCGTTGTGCGACAGCTAGAAAGTTGTCGGTGGGTGCCGTTAGTGTGTGGGTTAGTTCCGGTGAGACATCAGGGTCTCGCCGGATTTCCTGAGAGGACAGTGTGATGACTGTTGCGCAGTGGGATGGACGTTCGTTGGCCGCGGATCTGGCCTATGTGAAGCGGGTGACCGGACTGTCAGCGCGCCGCGGTGTGTTGGCGCAGTTGCGGACGGTGACGATCGCCGCGCTCGGCGGGGTGGGCACGCTGACCCACTACAACTACGACGCCGGGGTGGTGGTGCGCGCGCAGGTGCAGGGAGGTCTGGAGGCGACCACGGTGGACTTCCCCGAACTCGCCGCCGCGGTGAAAGCTGCGGGGCGCGGGGTGGTGGAGCTCGAGCGCGACGGGGACCGGTTGGTGGTGGCCGGACCCGACGGGCGGTCGTCGGTGGCGGTGTTCGCCAAGGGTGAGGATGTGCCGGTGATGCCCACGGTCGGCGGGACGGCGGTGCTGGTGGCCGATACCGGTGTGTTCGCCACTGCGGTGGCCGCGGTGGCGCCGGCGGCCGGGGATGATGTGACGCTGCCGATGCTGACCGGTGTGCATATCGACGCCGACGACGCCGGGGTGGTGTCGCTGGCGACGACCGACCGGTTCCGGCTGGCGGCAACGGAGTTGGCCACGGCCGCCCCCGTAACGCTGGACGGGCCGGTGTTGGTGCCGGTGAAGGTCCTCGCCGTGGCGGCGGGACGGGTGGCCAAGCGCGAGGGCGCGGTGAGTGTGTACGTCGACGGCGGGCAGGTGCGCGTCAGCGGCGGTGACAGTGACGTCGTGGTGCGGGCGCTGGATTGCCAGTTCCCGCGGTGGCGCAACCTGCTGCCGGGTGCTGGTGATGACCGGATGCGTGCGCGGGTCGCCGCGCCGGATCTCGCGCGTCGGCTCAAGAAGCTCTCGGTGTTCTCGGTGCGGGTCACGATGTCGGCCGACGGTGTGCGGGTGGAGGCGGGCGACCTCGAGACCGGACAGGTCTCGACCACCTTCGACGTGGGCGCCCACGACGTCGACGACCGCGTGGTCGGGGTGGTGGCCGGGTACAACCCGGAGTATTTGGCGTCGCTGCTGGCGTGCGCCCCGGGCGAGGTCGAGCTGACGTGGTCGCCGACCGCGCCGACGTCGCGGCCGATGACCATCGAGTTCGATCGGGTGCGTCATCTGTTGATGCCGGTCCGGTTGCCCGGTGCCGAGACGGCGGCGGCCGCCTAGACCGGGGGTCCAGCGGGGCGCCGGCACCCACCGATCGGGGTGCCAGGCGCCGCGCCGTCCCGGCAGGCCCGACCGGCTGTACCGGGCCGACCCCGGTATGAGGTCGGTCCGGTCTATTGCGTTGTGGCGGTGCTGGATTGTTGTCGGTGGGTGCCGTTAGTGTGTGGGTTAGTTCCGGTGAGACATAAGGGTCTGGGCCGGACACCTAAACCGAGAGGGGTCGTCATGACGAGGACTGCGGATGTGTCGGGTGTGCGGATCGATACTGAGGGCGCGGTGTCACAGGTGATCGCCGAGGGCGGCGACACGCTGAGCATGTTGCAGGCCGGGGTGGGCGGGTACGTCGATGTGGTGCGCCTGCCCGGCGGCATCGATATGTGGGTCGATGATGAGGCCGCTTACACCCAGCCCGTCAATGCGTGGGCGTCGGTGCTCAACGGGATTCTGCACGGGCAGCCGGTGATCTGGGGGCCGGTGGTGTTCGCGTCGTCCACCGACGCGGGGGAGACCGTCTCACTCAACGGTGAGCAGGTCGCGCGCCTGGCCGCGTGGTTCGCCGATGAGGTCGAGGCTCCCGACGTCGCCGCCGCGATCACCGGTCTGGGCGGTGTCGAGACCCCGGCGGGGGTGCAGTGATGCCCGCCCTGCCGCGCCCGCTCCGCGTGCCGTTGACGCCGCGCCTTCGGCGTGTGCGTGCTGGCGGGTGGGCACGGTCCCGCACGCGGGGCACTGCTGTTTCGACGGGCCCGCCGAGGCGTACCAGGACGACGCCGTACTGCCCCCGTGCGGGCACTGGCACCCCGCCCTAACGCTGGCCGACATCACCGGGCAGCACAGCATCACAGACCACCCGGCGAGACATCAGGGTCTCACCGGGGCACATGGAGGGAAAGTCGCATGACGACAATGGAAGTCAGCCACGGACACAACGGGCACGCTGCCGAGCAGGTGTGGCCGTCGATCGGTGAGGGTGTGCTGAATCTGCCGAACCCGATCACCGACGCGGGGGCGTGGGTGCCCGCCGATGATGTGCGCCGGGTCGAGGCCGAGGTCGAGCGTCTGCGGGAAGAGTTGCGGCGCGCCGAGCTGGACCGGGACACCGCCCGTGAGGAGGCGTCGACGCTGGCGAGGGAAGACCGGGCGCGCAACGAGGCGGCGTGCGAGTGGGCCGACGACAACGATCTGTGCAGCCAATTCGAGCAGTTCTGCGATCAATTCGGCTGGCAGGGCCGCGTCGACGACCTCGAGGTCACCGTCGACGTGACGGTGCAGGTGTCAGTGCTGGCCTCTGATGTCCCCCGCAATGAGCAGGACAGCTATTGCCTGGAGCAGCGCATCGACGACGACGCCGTGCGGGAGAAGCTGAACGAGGGCGCATTCTCGCTCACATCGACGTCGATCAGCGATTGGGACCGGGTCTAGTCGCCTGCTGAGTGCCACCGTGGCGGGGTAGGTGAGCGCCCAACTCGGCTACCCCGCCACGGCGGGGTTCCAGGCTCTCAGAGGCGAACAGGAAGGGTGAGGGAGGGGTGCATTTCGGGGGTTCCCCCTCCCTCATTTCCTGTGAGAGCGTTCTCCCGTTGGGTGTGGCAACTGTCAGAGCACGCGCGGTAGACGATAGCAAACCTGCGATCCGCTGTCGTGACGGGGCAAATCCGCCGGCCTTTTTGGTTGCAGCTGCAATGAACAGTCGCGCTAGTCGTAGATTCCCGTAGGGAATCGGTTGTGTGGCAATGGTTTTTAATTCTGTTGTGCGGTAGTATGTTTCATATGGGTATTGAGAGCGTCCGCCAGGACAGTCGGGCGGGATCGGGTGAGGGTCGGCCGCAGGCCGGCACGGACCCTGTCGAGGACCGTTGCTCGGTCTGAACGTGCTAGACTTATCGACATGAAACACAGTGCACCACAAGCATACTCCCACCAATCGACCGTAGGTCGATGGGAAGCGGGACAGCGAAACGCACGCCACCACGGCGCCGCTTGCGGCGCCCCTTCGGGCGCGCTTGCGCGCCGTACCCCGACGGGGCGCTTGCGCCCCGGA